>WHTS01000062.1 GCA_009377585.1 Betaproteobacteria bacterium | reverse complement strand
ACGCCTTCAATTGCGTCATTAGGACGGATAAAACCGGCCTTGACGCAGGCGTCCGGGAGTGTCAGCATTCAGCTGTATGTACAACCAGTATCACGGCCGATCAACCGCAGTCCTCGCCTATTCGCTGCGCGAGCCCGAGGCAGCTCAGCCGCCCCGCCTGCTCGATCAGGTGCGCGATCGTATTCGTTTCAAGCACTACAGTATACGCACCGAACAGGCCTACGTGCATTGGATTCGGCGCTTCGTCATATTTCATGCACGACGACACCCGAACGACATGGGTGCGCCCGAAGTGATCCGGTTTCTTACGCACTTGGCGGTCCATGAAAATGTTGCGGCCTCGACCCAGAACCAGGCAAAGAGCGCACTACTCTTTCTCTACCGGGAAGTTTTGGCCACCGAACTGCCGTGGATGGACGATATCGAGGGGGCCAAGCGGCCGCAGCGCCTTCCTGTCGTGCTTACCGGCCAGGAAGCGGCCGCGGTTCTGGATCGCATTCATGGCGTGCACGGGCTCGTAACCCGCCTATTGTATGGCACTGGCATGCGCCTGATGGAGGCTTTGCGCCTCCGGGTCAAGGACGTGGAATTCTCTCGACGAGAGATTCTCGTGCGCGAAGGTAAGGGCGCCAAGGATCGGGTTACCATGCTGCCCGAGACGCTGATTGGGCCGCTCCGCGCCCATCTGGGTTGGGTGCAAGAGTTGCACAGAATGGACATGGCGCGCGGGCTGGGCGAGGTCTACCTGCCCTTCGCGCTGGGGCGAAAGTACCCGTCGGCGGGACGCGAGTGGCGCTGGCAATATGTCTTTCCGGCCGATCAGTTCTCGGAGGATCCGAGATCCGGAGCGCGTCGCCGCCATCACCTCAGCGAGCAGGCCATCCAACGTGCGGTCCGGCAGGCTGCCCTGGATGCCGAGATAGAAAAGTCCGTCAGTCCGCACGCGCTTCGGCACTCCTTCGCGACTCACTTGCTGGAAAGCGGCTATGACATCCGCACGGTACAGGAGCTGCTCGGACACAAGGATGTCAGTACGACGATGATCTATACGCACGTGCTGAACAAGGGCGGTCGGGGTGCAATCAGCCCGCTCGACCGGCTTCGGCACCCGTCCGATCGCTAAGCGGGGCGGCGCCAGGCGGTTCTGCGTAGCGCGCGAGCGATATTCCGTTCTTCTGTCGGTATTCGGCGGCTCAGTTGTATCGAGTCACAACCTGTGGGTTGCATTGATGCCACGTTCGGGAGGAAGTGCTAAGTTTGCGCATGCGTCGCTCCCGCGTTCTGCTTTTTGCACTTTTCCTGTCTGCCTCGACGCTCGCACCGGCGGCCGGAAGCGTCATCCAAGCCACCCCGGAAACCTATCTCGACCGGGTTCGTACGTTGCGGGCCGGCGATACGCTCGAGCTCGCGCCGGGCCAGTATCGCGATGGCCTGCGGATTCATCACCTTGCCGGCACCGCGCAAGCGCCCATCGTGATCCGCGGTCCGACCGGTTCGCAGCCGGCGCTATTCGTTGCCCGCTCGGGCGCGAACACGGTGAGCATTGTCGACTCCAGTCACATCCATATCCGCGACCTGACGCTCGACGGCCGCGGCATCGCGGTCGACGCAGTGAAGGCCGAAGGCCACGCCAGCTACGCGCATCACATCACGCTCGAGAACCTTACCATCGTCGGTCATGGTGCGAGTCAGCAGAACGTGGCCATCTCCACCAAGTGTCCGGCCTGGGGCTGGATCATTCGAGGCAATCGCATCCACGCCGCCGGCACCGGCATGTACCTCGGCAATTCCGATGGCTCGGCTCCCTTCTACGCCGGCGTGATCGAATACAACCTCGTCACCGACCCGCGCGGCTATGCGATCCAGATCAAGCACCAGCGTGCGCGGCCGGCGCTCGACATCGCGCCGCGCGGCCGGCACGTCACGGTAATCCGGCACAACGTGCTCAGCAAGGCAGCCGGCGGTTCGCCCGGGCCGGCTGCGCGGCCGAATCTTCTTCTCGGCCACTGGCCGCTCGAGGGCGAAGGCTCGCAGGACCGCTACCTCGTGTACGGAAACTTCATCGCGGACAATCCGCACGAAGCGCTCATCCAGGCCGAAGGCAACGTGGCCATCTATAACAATGTGCTGAGAAACCCTTACGGTCCCGGCATTCACATCCAGCCGCATAACGACGTACCGCGCGAGGTGAGCATCCTTCTCAACACGATCATCGCGAGCGGGAATCCGATCGTCGTGCGCATGTCGGAAGGACCATCAACACATACGCAAGTCGTTGCCTCGAACGCGGTGTTCTCCGCGCATGCGATCTCGGGTAAAAGGCAGGAGCACAACGCGATCTTTCGTTATGAAGAGGCCGTTGCGTTGCTAAGCGCGGGCGAGCAGAACCGTCCGTTCGATCCGTATCCAAGAGACGAACGTCTGCGCTGCCCGCGGATCGATGCGCAATTGATCGCAGCGCTGCCCGAAGCAGCGTGCGACTTCAATGGCCGCCGGCGCACGATCGCTTATTGCGGCGCCTACGCGGGCAGCGGCCGCAATCCCGGTTGGCTCCCTGCACTTCGCATCAAGCCAAGAACGATCTGCGCGCGGCAGTGATGCGCTCGGGTTGTCGGTTGTGATCGGTGCGCGTGGTGCCTCAGTAGCCGCCCGCGCTTTGCGGCGCAACCGGCGTCATCGGTGACCAGCCGTTGAGCTTGCCGACCTCGGCCTTGACGTAGTTCATCATCGCATTGCGGTCGGGCACCAGCATGACCATCTGGAAGCCCTGATCGATATAGCGCTGCGTGAACTTGGCGCTGTTGGTATGGATGCCGGCGACGATCTTGTGCCGCTTGCATGCTTCCAGGATCCGGTTCACCGTCGCGATGTGCTTGGGATCGTCGTTGTCCATGATCGGCGGCAGGCCGAGTGCGAGCGCGAGATCGGTAGGACCGATGTAGACCGCGTCCAGCCCTGGCGTGGAGGCGATCTCGTCGAGTTTCTCGATGCCTTCCGCGGTCTCGACCATCGCGGCGCAGATCACTTCGTCGTTCGCGTGCTTCTGGTAGTCGGCCCCCGCGTAGAGCAGTACCCGATTGGGGCCGTTGCTGCGCATGCCTTTGGGTGGATAGCGGCAAGCCGCGACTGCGCGTTCGGCCTCTGCCCGGTTGCTCACCATCGGCACGATAACGCCGTAGGCGCCGGCGTCGAGCACCTTCATGATCATGGCCGGCTCGTTCCACGGCACGCGCACCAACGGCGTTACGTCGGTCGTGGATATCGCGGTCAGCATAGTCACGGCATCGGAGTAATCCACGCAGCCGTGCTGCATGTCGACGCAGAGCCAATCCAGGCCGGTGTGCGCCATCACCTCCGTGGCGAAGCAATGCGGAATCGAGAGCCAGCCGCCAACGGCGGGCTTGCCTTCGCGCCACAATTTCTTGACTCGATTGAATCGCATCGGTCTCACTCCCGTGTGTCGTGGTTTCGAAATGAACTCGCTATGACGGAACCCTTGCACTCGTGCGCCGCTATCGCCTCGTGCATCGGCAAGTCCGCGCGCGTCGTCTGCATCGTGCTGCCTCGAATTCTACCTGCATCAGCCGCTCAGGATCGACGGGACGATTTCGCGCGTTTGTCACGGGAGCCGTGCCGAGGCTTCGTGCTGTCGGCGCGAATCTCGTCCATCAGCCAGGCCACGAACGCATCGACATCGACCTTGTCGGCGCTGGCCGACGAACGCAGCAGATACCAGGCACGCGCAGGGACCGCGGCGTCCTTGAACGGCGTCACCAGTTTGCCGTCCCGCACGAGCTCCCGCACCAGCGGGTCGAGACCGAGCGCGACACCCTGAGCGTTCACGGCTGCCTGGATCATCTGGTCGTAATGATTGAAGTGAAGTTTCCGCGCCGGGTTGAAATCGACCAGGCCCACCGCGTGAAACCACAGGCTCCAGTCGAACCACCCGGCGTGCGGATCGTCGAGATACAGAATCGGAAAACGTCTGAGATCGTTCGGCGCCACCAGCGGCTGCGACTGCTCGATCAGGCGCGGGCTGCACACCGGGGTGACGTGGCCGCCGAAAAGCCGCCGCCCGCCCGAGTTCAACTCCTGCGTGCAGAAGCGAATGGCGATATCGACTTCCGATCGTTCGAGATCCACCCGCTGGTTGGTGGCCGAAGTGCGCACGTCGATGCCCGGGTGCGCGTTGACGAATCGCGCAAGCCGCGGAATGAGCCATAGGGACGCAAAGCCCGGCGTGGTCGTAAGCGTAATGGTGCGAATGTCGGCCGTGCCGCGTAGAGCGCGCGTCGACGCATCGATCCGCCCCAGGACGTCCTGCGCCGTCCGATAGACGCTTCGTCCCGCCGCCGTCAAGAGAAGCGCTCGCGTCTTACGCTCGAACAGCCGCACCCCGAGCGCGCCTTCGAGTGCCTGCACCTGCCGGCTCACGGCCGACTGGGTCAGGAACAGCTCTTCGCCCGCCTTGGTGAAGGACAGGTGACGCGCTGCGGCCTCGCAACAGTTCCAGCGGGGGCAAGTCGTAACGGCCTTTATGCATTCCCATGGCGCATCCATCGGATTCCGAGATAACGTTTGTTCGGGCATCGCTTCGACCGCATCATGTACGCCATGGAAGAAGAATGGAAGGGCAGACGGTGGCATTCATTCCCGATCGGCATGCATAAGGGGTGCACCATGAACTCTGGCAAGGACCGTCAATCCGCGCTATTGGGGCGTGGAAGTCTGATGCGCATCGAAGCGATCGCCGGCAATCGCGTGGCCTGCCTGCGCGGCATGGTGTGGCTCACGCAGGAACGCGATCCGCTCGACCGCATTCTTTGCGCCGGTGAGACGTTCACGATCGACCGCCCTGGAATCGTGCTGATCAATGCGCTTGCGCACGATGCGGTACTGGAATGCTCGGAGCCGTCGCGCTGCTCGATTACACGGCCCTTGCCATACCGGAGCAAGAATGCTCTGTCGCTCGCAACGGAGATCGACCACATCAAGGCGCGCGTCGAGCCGAAGGCGCTACGCGCGATGTCCGCCGGCATCCGGCATGAAACCGTCGAACTGGAAGCGCGGCGAATGCGCGGCCAGGTGGTCTGGCTCGTCATTCAGCATGCGAGACGGGCAGCGGTCACCATCGCGGCCAGCGCGGCGGCGCGTGCATCTGCCCTGTTTGCACGCATTGGGCGCGCGGTAGCGCGCACGCGCCGAGCGAACGCGAACTGAAATCTGCTAGCGGCGGAAGTGCGCAGTGAGCAGCGGCTGATCGAGCTCCTGCTCGGCGGTGTAGCGCGCGATCTCGCCATGGCGGGCGAACCACACGCCCGCGAAACGGCCGAAATGATCCAGAATCTTGTGCAACATTGCGCTCACCAGCGGCCGGCCGCCGTAGTGGGCGTGTATCGCGAGATGCAGCAATGCGCCGTGCTCGCGCGCGTAAAGATGGTCGAACGTGTCGGCGTAGACTTCGTAGTAAGCGCGGGGGTTGAGGCGCTGCACACGGTTGTCGACGAACTCCGACCAGGGAATCGCGACAATGGGACCTGCCTGCGTCTGCTCCAACCGAGGCAGGCTGTAGTCGAGCGCATCGCAATGCCACTTCACGCCTTCCTCGACCAGCAGCGGCGTCGTATGCCGGTCGTTGCCGTAGACCGGGGTGACCCAGCCCTCCGGCCTCGTTCCTGAAGTGCGCTCCAGGATATCGAGGCTGCTGCGAATCAACGCGCGCTGCTCGTCCGGGGGAAAATCGAGCAGGTACTGATCCTGCGCATAGCCGTGACCTGCGACATCGATCCCGCAATTCACGATATGACCCACGGCATCCGGATAGCGCTCGGCGCTCAGCGCGTTGCAGAACACGGTTGCCGGAATGCCGCGCTCGCTCAACAGGCTTGCCAGGCGCCAGATTCCTTCGTTGCCACCGTACTCGGACCAGCGGCTCGCGGAGAGATCGGTGGCGCCGGGCTTGAGTGGCGTGGTGCGCGGAAAATACGCCGGGTGCTTGCCGGCCGACCAGCTCTCGAACAAAACGCTGACGATGATGGCAATGCGCTTGTCGTTGGGCCAGCGATGGACGTCCATTGCGGTGCTCCTGTTGGAGCGGTTGATTATCGCGGCAAACAGCTGGCGCACAATGCCCGCACCCCCCAATCTCTCCTGAAGGGCGAGGGGCGTTGGGAAAGAGGTATCGGGGTTGCGGGAAAGACCGTGCTGCAGGTCGCTGCGTCCTAGTTCGGCTTCAATCCAGCCACCCGGATCGCATCCCCATAGTTTTTCCAATCGCGCCGAATCAGCGCTTCGAACTCTTGCGGCGAGCCGACCAGCGGCTCGGCGCCCGCCTTGACCATGGCATTGCGCGTCTGAGCATCGCCGACGGCGGCATGCAAGGTCCGGTACAGCCGATCGAACACCGGCTTCGCGATGCCGCTCGGCGCGGCCAGTCCCGCCCAGCCCACCAGGTCGAAGCCCGCCACGCCGGCTTCGGCAACGGTCGGAAGGTCGGGCGCGACCGACGAACGCTTCGCACCGCCCACCGCGAGCGCACGCAACTGACCATTGCGCACCAATCCCATCACCGAAGGCGCCGGCACGAAGGTGACTTGCGATTCGCCAGCCACGGCGGCGGCGAGCGACGGACCGGCGCCCTTGTACGGCACATGCAGCACCTGGATGCCCGCCATGTGGGTGAAATACACCCCGGCGAGGTGGCTCTGGAAGCCGGAGCCGGCATTGGACCAGTTGAGCTTGGCAGGATGCTCCTTGGCGAAGGTCACCAACTCCTGCACGCTCTTGAACGGGGTCTTGGGATTCACCACCAGCACGTTCTGCGTTACGGCGAACTGCGAGACCGGCCGGAAGTCCTTGAACGGATCGTACCGGCGCGTGGAGGTATAAATCTGCGGGCCGATCACCTGCGATGCGGTCGCGCAGGCGAACAGGGTATAGCCGTCAGGCTCGGCCCGGGCCACGATGTCGCCGCCGATGGTACCTCCGGCGCCCACGCGATTGTCCATGATCATCTGCTGGCCCAGCAGCTCGCTCATCTTGTTGAAGACGACGCGGCTCATGGTATCGATCGACGAGCCCGGGCCCTGGGCGATGACGACGCGTATCGGCTTGGTGGGATAAGGCCTGGCGCCCGCTACGGCACCGCCGGCGTCGGTGGAAAGCACAAGGAACAGGAGCGTGAACGACGGTGCAACGAAGCGCGCGCATGCCATGACATCCTCCTTTGCGGGTGGCATCCGGATGCCCCGAGCTGCGTTCGACCGTTCAGAGCATTCCCGGCGGAATCGGCAAGACGTCGACTGCGATGAGACCGTGCTTACGGGATGCTACGTTAGTCCTATCCCCGATGTCGGGCAACCGGGAAATTCACACAGGCAAAATGGCCCGAGGTCCTGCGCAGGAAGCCGCGGGGGATCGTGACACGGCATGACGGGATCTTCGCCCCGTCAGTACTGCAGGATCTTGGACAGAAAATAGCGCGCGCGCTCGTTACGCGCTTCCGGGCTGCCGAAGAACTCCGTGGTCGGGCAATCCTCGACGATGCGCCCCTCGTCCATGAACACGACGCGCGTCGATACGCTCCTCGCAAATCCCATCTCGTGCGTGACCACCATCATGGTCATGCCTTCCTTGGCGAGCCCGACCATGACGTCGAGCACCTCGCCCACCATTTCCGGATCGAGCGCGGAAGTCGGCTCATCGAACAGCATGGCGATCGGATCCATCGACAGCGCCCGCGCGATCGCAACCCGCTGCTGCTGTCCGCCCGAGAGCTGGCCGGGGAACTTGTCCTTGTGCGCGATGAGCCCGACCCGATCCAGGTACCTCAAACCCCGCTCGCGGGCCTCGTCGGGCTTGCGCTGCAGCACCTTGATCTGGCCCAGCGTGAGGTTCTGGGTCACCGTCAGGTGCGGAAAGAGCTCGAAATGCTGGAACACCATGCCGACGCGGGCACGCAGCCGCGGCAAGTCCGTACCGGCCGCGCCGACCGAGATGCCGTCGACCGATATCTGCCCCTGCTGGAACGGCTCCAGGCCGTTCACGCACTTGATGAGCGTCGACTTGCCCGAGCCCGAGGGTCCGCATACGACCACCACTTCGCCCTTGGCAACCGCGGTCGTGCACTCGCGCAACACCTCGAAGCTGCCGTACCACTTGCTCACATTCTCGATCTCGATCATCGCGGCCATGCGTTTCCTCGTTCATATTCCGGTAAGCGGCGAACAGCCGCTGAACGCTTCGCGCTCCCCTCTCCCTTCGGGAGAGGGGTTGGGGGTGAGGGAACGAGCGCGCAGCATCTGACGAAGCGCGCTAGCGGACGATGGCGATGCGGCGCTGCAAGCGCTTCACCACGTAGGACAGCGAAAAGCAGATGATGAAGTAGCACACCGCGGCCAGCAGGTAGGCTTCGATCGGTCGGTTCATGTTGCGGCCCGAGACTTCGAAACCCTTCAGCAGATCGTAGGCGCCGATCGCGTAGACGAGCGACGTGTCCTGAAACAGGATAATGGTCTGCGTGAGCAGCACCGGCAGCATGTTGCGGAACGCTTGCGGCAGCACGATGAAGCGCATGTTCTGGCCGTAGCTGAGTCCGATCGCCTGCCCGGCATAGGCCTGACCGCGCGAGATCGACTGGATGCCGGCGCGCATGATTTCGGAATAGTACGCGGCTTCGAACGCGGTGAAGGTGATGACCGCCGAAAGCTCCGCGCCGATCGGACGCCCGAGAATGAACGGGATCACCAGGAAGAACCACAGGATCACCATCACCAGCGGGATCGAGCGCATGCCGTTTACGTACGCCGCCGCGAGAATCTCCAGCCAGCGTGTTCCCGACAGGCGCAGCATCGCCAGCGCCGTGCCGAACACGATGCCGCCCAGCATGGCGACGATGGTGAGCTCGATGCTGAAGATCAGGCCCTTGAGGATGAAGTCGGTGAACAGGCCCCAGCTGAAGAGGCTCAGATCGAGCGCGAGCATCAGCGCCCCCCGCCCGCGAATCCGGGCACGCGCACGCGGCGTTCGATGAGTGCCATGACGCGGTTGACCGCAAATGCCGACACCATGTAGAGCGTAGTGACCGCGAGATAGATCTCGATCCCGCGCGCGGTCTCCTCCTGCGCCTGCAACGCGAACAGGGTGAGCTCCGAGATGCTCACCGCGAACGCCACCGACGAGTTCTTGATGATGTTCATCGCCTCCGAAGTGAGCGGCGGCACGATGATGCGAAACGCCATCGGCAGGATGACGTGGCGATAGGTCTGGGGGAGGCTCAGACCGATCGCGAGCCCGGCCATGCGCTGGCCGCTCGGCAGCGATTGGATCCCGGCTCGCACCTGCTCGGCGATCCGCGCCGACGTGAAGAAGCCGAGCGCGAACACGACCAGGAGGAACGATGGCGCCGAGCGCAGCGGCGGCACCAGCGCCGGCACCACGTGGTACCAGAGGAAGATCTGAACGAGCAGCGGGATGTTGCGAAAGAGCTCGACCCAGACGCTACCGACGCCCACCGCGAAGCGCGAGGGCAGCGTTCGCAGCGTCCCGATCACTACCCCGAAGGCCAGCGCGACGATCCAGGAACAGGCCGCGACCGAGAGCGTCCAGCCCCAGGCCGACAGCATCCAGTCGAGATAGGTTTCGCCGCCGCCGGTATCGCGGAGGAAGACCTCCCAGTCCCACCGGTAGCCCACGCGAGTTGCGGCCGCGGCGCCGGGCGGTTGCCGCGATTACTTGTTGTACGCTTCCATCGGCTTGTCGTTCAGGTTCTTGATCGCCGCCTTCAGCGTCGCGCCCATCGGCAGATTCACGCTGGTATTGCGCGGCGGGATCGGCGACAGGAACCACTTGTTGTACAGCTTCTCGTAGTCGCCGCTCTTCACCAGGTGGCGGATCGTATCGTCCACCATTTTCTTGAAGGGCGCATCGTCGCGCCGCATCATGATCGCGATCGGCTCGACCGAGAGCACTTCGCCGACGATCTTGAACGCCTTCGGATTCTTCGAGGTGGCGACCAGGCCGGCGAGGATGTTGTCGTCCATGACGAACGCGTCGGCGCGGCCGGACTCGACCAGCAGGAACGAGTCGGCGTGATCCTTGCCGTAGATCTCGTTGAAGTCGACGACCTTGGCGCGCTGGTGCTTGCGCAGATGCTGCACCGAGGTGGTGCCGGTGGTGGTGGCGACGTTGCGACCCTTCAACCGGCTGATCGAGGTGATGCTCGAGTCCGCCTTCACCACCATGCGTACCTCGGTGATATAGGTGGTGAGCGCGAAAGCCACCTGCTTCTGGCGCGCGAGGTTGTTGGTGGTCGACCCGCACTCGATGTCGATGGTGCCGTTTTCCATCAGCGGGATGCGATTCTGCGATGTGACCGGCATGTACTCGATCTCGAGCTTGGACAGCTTCAGCGCCGTCTTGATGTTGTCGATCGCGCGCTGGCAGACCTCGACGTGGAACCCGGTGTACTTGCCGGCGCCCAGGGTATAAGACAACGGCGAAGAGGAATCGCGCACGCCAATGACGACCTTGCCGGCCTCGCGGATCTTCTTCAGCGTGCCGCTGTCCTGCGCGCTGGCAGCGGTGGCGAATAGAGCAGCTGCCAAAGTGATGACTGCCGCGTGAACTCTCATCGTCGTCTCCCGAGTATCATCACTTAGCCCGCCGACATTACAGCGTTTGCGCCGGCAGTGCCAGCCGTGCGCGCTCAGAGGTTATCGATCTTCTGCCAATCGGCTGCCTGCACCACGTTTTTGCTCTTGCCCGGCCGCCGATCGACGCATACGCGGCCTTCCTTCAGCACCAGAGCGATATTCTTCTTCTCCTGGATGACCCGGATGTCGGCCAGCGGATCGCCGTCGACCGCAACGATGTCGGCGAGCTTGCCCGCTTCGATGGTGCCGAGGTCATGTTCCAGGCGCAGCGCTTCGGCCCCGTTCTTGGTCGCGGTCTGAATCGCGTGCATCGGCGTCATGCCCAGCCCCACGTAGACCTCGAGCTCCCAGCCGTTATCGCCGAAATGCGGCTCGAAGCCCATGTCGGTGCCCATGGCGATGTTCACGCCCGCCTTGTACATCTTCTGGAACGTGTTGTAGCAGTGCGGCTGCAGCTTCTTCAGCTTGTTCAGCACGAACGGCGAAGTGCCCAGCTGGCGGCGCAGCTCGATCGCATGGTCGGTGCGATGCGCCAGCGTCGGCGTGACCGCCACACCGGCTTCCCGGATCATGTCGATGGTCTCGTCGTCGGAGAACACCATGTGCTCGATGGTGTCGGCGCCGGCCTTGAGCGCCATGCGCTGACCGCTCACGGTGAAGCAATGCACCGCGCACGGCTTGTGGAAGGCATGCGCCTCGTCCACGATGGCATCGATCTCGTCCTGGCACATGTTGCGGATGTCGGGCTCTTCCTTGTCGGTCCCGCCCCCGCCCGAGGCGCACGTCTTGACGATGTCGCAGCCCCACAGGATGTTGAGCCGCGCGAGCTTACGCAGCTCCCAGGGTCCGTCGCCGTTGTTGAAGCCCGAACGGGGCATCGCGCGCGGTTGGATGAGATCCAGATGCGAGCCGGTGATGGTGGTGAAGCCGCCGATCAGCATGCGCGGACCTTCGACGATGCCGGCGTTGATGGAATCGCGCACCGCGCACAGCTCCTGGGTGAAGAGCCCGCGGCTCGAATTCATGCCCAGGTCGCGCAGCGTGGTGAAGCCCATGTCGAGGCAGTTCTGCGCGTGGAACAGCGCATACATCTGCTGCAGGTGCGGCATCACCTCCCACTGCGCTACGCGATGGTTATGGAAGGTCATGCAATTGAACATGCCGGTGTGCACGTGGCAGTCCATCAGGCCAGGCATCAAGGTGTACTTGGAAGCGTCGATGGTCTCGGCGCCGGCCGGGATTTGCACCTTGCCCTTCACGCCCACCGCCTTGATCCGCTTGCCTTCGAGCACGATCACGGGATTTTTCACCACCGCGCCGCCGTTGCCGTCGATCAAGGCCTTGCCCGTAATGGCAACCAGCTTGCCGCCCTCGGCCGGCACGGGCCAGGGCGCTTCCGGCTTCCACCAGCCTTTGCGTTCCGCCATGCTTCCTCCTCAACGAGCATGTTTGCATCCGAGGATTGGGAGTGTGCCACAGCGGGCCGCAACGCAGAATGCCCGCCAGGAATGGCGCGACGGCAGCGCTGAGGCGCGTGGGCCTCTGCCCTCTACCTACGAGGAAGAGAAGCCAGAGCGGCCAACGAAGTGGCGTGGTGGAAGCGCCAAGATGGCGTGGGTCGCTTGGCGGCGCGCTGGCCCATTGATAGCATGGCCGGACCATGAGCGAGGCGCGCATACCGGTCACCCTCTTCACCGGCTTCCTGGGCAGCGGCAAGACGACGCTGCTCAACCGCCTGATCGGTACGCCGGCGTTCGCGCGCGCGGCGGTGGTGATCAACGAATTCGGCGAGATGGCGATCGATCATCTGCTGGTCGCCTCGCCCCTCGAACACCTGGTGGTGTTGGACAACGGCTGCATCTGCTGCAGCGCGCGCGGCGATCTCGCCGGCGCGTTGCGTACGCTGGCGCGCGGATATGCCGGGGGCTCGGCATTCGACCGGGTGCTGGTCGAGACGACCGGGTTGGCCGATCCGGTGCCGCTGATGGAGACGCTGTGCGAGGACGCCCACATGGCCGAACGCTACCGCCCGCACGGCGTCATCACGATGGTCGACGGCGTCAACGCAGCCGGGCAGTTGGAAGAGTTCGCCGAGCCCGTCAAGCAGGTCGCGATCGCCGACCGGCTGCTCGTGAGCAAGCCCGACCTGGCAGCACCCGAGGGACTCGACCGGCTCGAAGCCCGGCTGCGGGCGCTCAATCCCGGCGCGCCCATCCTGCGCGTGGTCACGACCGAGACCGACGCGGCGACCGCGCTGGGCCCGGCCTGGCAACCCGAGGCCGAAGGGGCGTTCGACTGGCTCGCACGGGCCGATCAGGTGGCGCGCGCAGCCGGCAATGATCGCAGCGAGCACCTGGCGCAATCGGATGCCCTGCGCACATTCACGCTCTGGCACGACGCACCGGTAACCCGCGCCGGCCTGGTGCTATGGCTCGACAAGCTGGCCGGGCTCAAGGGCGCGCAGCTGCTGCGCATGAAAGGCGTGCTCAATGTCGAAGGCGAGCCGGTCGCCGTGCACGCGGTGCAAAGAATCGTGCACGAGCCGGTGTTCCTGCCGCGCTGGCCGGATCAGGAACGGCGCTCGCGCCTGGTCTTCATCACCCGCGGTCTTGCTCGCGGGACGGTGGAGCGTACGCTGGACGCGCTCGGCTTCGCACTGGGCAGCAAGCGCAGCCGGTTCGTGGATCCGGAAACCTACGCGCGCTTCGTCGCTGCCTCGGGACGTTTTCGCTGAAAGACCGCGATGCGAGCTCTTGTCCGCTCGCGTTTCTGCTCAGCCTGCGCGCAGCATGCGACGGCGCTTGCGTCTGACCGTCCAGGCGACCAGGCCGACGCCCGCGAGCATCAGGGCATAGGTTTCGGGTTCGGGCACCGGCGCGAGCGCCTCGGTAACCCGCAGCAGCACGAAACCGTTGTCATACATTGGCGCGAATTTGCCGGCACCGAAGCCGGTCAGGGTCAGGGCATCGAACGTTCCGCTCAGCGGTCCGCTGGCCTCGATGATGTTGATCGTCTCGCCGACCGCCATCCGGCAATCGGCAAAACAATGCAGCGCCAGCGTGCCGTCCAACATCACGATGCCCTTCACCACCAGCCGGTCGTACAGGCTCGCCGAATTCACCTCGATGTCCAGAACGCCGTCGTCGTTTTGCGCAAAATGGCCGTCGATCGTCAGCGTCCCGGGAGACGCACCCGGCGCGATATGGCCGTCGTTGTTCAGCATGCCAGCGAGCGCGAAGGTGCCCGTGCCGGTCAGCACGCCGGTGTTCTGAAAATTGTTCGGCAATACGATGGTGCCGCTGCGCACGTCGATCGCGCCGGTGTTGCTGAAGGTCACGCCAGCGAGCGAGGTCTCGCCGCTGCCGCCCGATTTTACGAAGCGGCCGTTGTTCACGAACGCGCCCGGCATGCCGGTCGCATGCGCCAGGTCGGCATCGGTGGAAACGTCGAAGACGCCGTCGTTGGTGAAGCGTGCGCCATTTGCCGTCTGCAACGACGCATCCGACTTCCAGGCTACGGTGCCCTTGTTGAGCACGCTGCCGCCGCGCTGGGTCTTGGCGCCTGTGCCTGTGGCCGCCAATGTGCTGCCCGAAGCGACCTCCCAATCGCCCTGCAATTCCCCGCCACGCCATTCGAGCGTGCCTTGTGCGATCGCCTTCGATCCGGTGGTTGCGTCGCCGCCGAAGCGAACGCCACCGGGAGCGAAGACCAGGTTGGCCGAGCGAAAGGCGCCGACGAAGCGGGCGTCGTTGCTGACCGTATGCGTGCCCGCGCCCGTGAACCGGGTCCCATCGTTGAATTGTGCGAAGCCGCTCGCGTACACGATCGCGCTTGCCGCGCCGGCTTCGAACTCGCCGCCGTTGGACGTGAGCGCAACGCCGCTGAACGTCAGCGTCGCGCCGTTGGCTGCGCGCACGATGCCGCTCGCCGCGTTGGTGAACGAATTGCGGTTGCCGCTGCCCTGGAAGGTGAGGCTCGAGCTCGTATCGGCCTCGAACAGCCCGTTGTTCACGAACGCGGCGCCGTTCCCGCCCTGCAATGCCGCCTCCGAATTCCAGAACACGCTGCCGTCGTTGACGATCGACCCGTCCAAATGCTGCTTGGTCCCCGCTCCGACGACGGCGAGCACGCTTCCGGCCTGGATTTCCCACGCGCCCCGGAGAATACCTCCGGTCCAGGTGAGCCGGCCTTGCAGTATCGCCTTCGATCCCGCGCTCACGCCATCGCCGCCGGACTGCGTTCCGCCCGAGAACGCCACGTTCCCCGCCACGTTCCCGGTCTGGACCGCGCCGACGAAGCGGGCGTCGTTGTTGAACACATGGGTTCCCGGCCCGGTGAATCGCGTGCCGTCGTTGAAGCGCGCGAAGCCGCCCACGTAGACGATGCTCGCCCCTGACCCCGCATTGAACTCGCCACCTTCGCTCACCAGGGCAGCGCCATCGACCGTCAGCGTGACGCCATCCGCGGCCCGCACGATGCCGGACGCGTGGTTGACGAACGTATTGCGGCTCGCCGTGTTGAAGGTGGCGATGCGCGTATCGACTTGCGCCTCGAACAGGCCGCGATTGGCGAAGGCTGCGTTGTTGCCGCCCTGGAATCCCGTCGCGGCGTTCCAGAACACTGTTCCCAGATTGAGGATGGAACCGCCGGCCTGGCGTTTCGCGCCCGCGCCGTAAGCCTCTAGTGTGCTTCCCGCGCCGATCTCCCAGCTACCTGCGAAATCGCCGGCGGCCCATGCGAGCTGACCGGCGGCCTTGGTGGCACCGCCCGCCAGCTTGGCGTTGGCGCCGGTGAAAACGCCCGCCGACAACACCAGGTTGTCCGAGAAGAGATTGCCGTTGAACGCCGCATCGGCCGTGACGCTCACGCTACCGGCGCCCTGGAACTTCGAGCCGGCGTTGAACGTGGTCGTGCCGCCGTTGAATACGAGGGTGCCGACCTGCGAATCGAGGGTTCCCGCGTTATTGGCAAACGCCCAGTTGCCGATCGTCGTCGTGCCCGTCGTGCCGTTACCGCCGCTTTTACGCAGGATGCCCGTGTTGGTAAAAATGGGCAGGCCAGCGCCGGTGAGGCTGTTGTCGCCGTGCGCTTCCCACAGGCCCATGTTCGACACGGTCGCGCCGTTCGCGCCGTGTATGCTGCCGCCCAGCCACCGAACGTGCCCTGAATTGACGAACGAGCCGCCGAAGAAGCGCTTGTTGTCACCGGTATCGATCACCAAGGTATCGCCCGCGGGAAGCGAGCTCGGTGTGGTCACGCTGGGGGGGAAGTCGCCCGTCGTCCACAGGAAGCTTGCGGCGAATCCGTCCGAAGAGAGTGCAGACAGTGCGCCGAACGCCAGCGCGATGGCCTTGCTGCGCGCGATGAGCTTGCTGCGCGATGGGTAGCGCATTGCGGCCACCTGCAAGCAGGATCGGTGGCGCTCCTCCTTCTCCGAATCGTTCGAATAACGACTCGCCGCAGCTGGCGATATGAAGCTGCGAAGAAGCGAATGCCGATGGCCGGCGGTGGATTGACGAGCATAGAGGACGGCAGGAACAGGCGGACGAGTCTCCACTGCGAGGGGCATTTCTTGTTCTCTCCTCGACAACCGGCATAGCGGCATGCGGCGGGCGAGCCGGCCAAAAGCGAGCTGACCGGCGAATCGTTTCGCACATTCGGTCAAACCGCTAGCACCCGCTATGCCAGCCGTATACTACTCGACATAACAATAGGTTGCGAAACGGCCGTGAAAAATACCCTGGATTGTGTAAAACCCTTCGACATGCGGGCATGCCACTGCGTGCGCGGCAAGCAAGGGAATCGCGCGCGTCAGGCATCTACGGAAACTCGATCGCGGTCAGCGTCAGCGCTTCAGGCCGTGCCGGCCGATATTGCGTGCGCGATAGACGCCGCCGTCGCCGGCGGTGAGGTAGAGACTGCCCAGGTCCGAGTCGCCGAAAGCGCAGCGCATGGGCAGATCGGCGGGTGCGGGGTGCGACTCGACGATCGTGCCCTGCGGCGTGATGACGTACAGCATCGCGCCGGCGCCGCCGCGCTTCCATCCCGCGCACGCGACGATGTTGCCCTCGGCATCGAGGCACATCCCCTCGATGCCGCGGTCGACCGCAGTGAAGGTGATGAGACTCTTCCCCGGGCCGACGCTGCCCTCGATCGATAGCTCGTAGGCCAACAACTGGCAGACGTCGCCCCGCTCGATGTCGCCGTCGGCCACGTACAACGTTCTCTCGTCGGCCGAGAGCAGCAGCGCGCGCGGACCGAACGTGTCGTGCGTGACGCGCGTGAGCCGGTACAGCCCCGGCCCCACCGGGTCGTTGCGCAATACCGAGGCGTGCTCGAGGAAGGGCGCCGTCGGCGGGCCGTAAGGCGCCTGGCTGTTGTACGCATCGGCGATCCAGACCCGCCCGCGGCTGTCCACCGCCACGTCGGTGGGCTGGTTGTGGCGGCGGCCGTCCAGATACTCGGTCACCGGCGCGGTCGATCCATCCGCCATGAATCGAACCACACGCCGGCCGCCTTCCTGCGCGCCGTACACCGATCCATCCTGGGCGATCGCGATGCCGTTCACGCGCCCGGTCCAGCGGCGAAAATCCTCGACCTTGCGCGTCTCGGGATCGAGTCGCACCACACGCTCCTCGGCGACCGCGCTCACCAGGAGGCTCGTGCCGTCCCAGGCAACACCGCCGGTGCGCCCGTTGAACGGGCCGGCGATGCGTTCGAAGCTCCATGCCATGGTGATCTCCTTATTGACGGCCTCGCTTAGCGCGACGGTACGCCGGCGATCTCGACCGGCATGCGGATCACCGAGCCGATCAGCGTGACGTACAACGTCTTCCAGTCGGCATCGCCGAAGGCGATGTTGGTCGGATGATGGCCCGGCGTCTTGATGCGTACGATGGGCTTGCCGGCCGGGTCGTGCACCCAGATCCCGCCCGGGGCGGTGCACCAGACGTTACCCGCGACGTCGCACTTCATGCCGTCGGGGACGCCACGCTCGGGACCGCCATAGCGATGGAAGATGCGCGAGCCACGCAGCGTGCCGTCGGCGTTGACGTCATAGGCACGGATCACCCGTTCGCGGCTGCAATTGACGTAGAGAATTTTCTCGTCGGGCGAGAAGCAAAGCCCGTTGGGATAGACGTTGTCTTCGCATACGGCGCGCAAGGTATTGCCGTCGGGCGAGATGCGAAACACCGGCTGGGTTTCGAGATAGCGCTGGATGTCGGCGCCGACCATGCCCACGTTGAACAGGCCGCCGGGTGGATCGGTGAACCAGATCGAGCCGTCCGATTTGACGACGATGTCGTTGGGGCTGTTCAGCTTCATGCCCTTCCAGCGCTCGGCGAGCGTGGTCCAGGCGCCGTCGTGGTTGCGCCGGAACACCGTGCGCCCGCCCCAGCCGGCGACCAGCAGCCGGCGCTCGAGATCCAGGCACAGGCCGTTCGCTTTTACGCTCGGGCGCAGGACGACTTCCTGGCCCACGCCGGGCGTCCACTTCCAGATGGTGTCGCCGATGATGTCCGTGAAGTACAGCACACCAGCGCCGGCATCCCACACCGGTCCTTCGCCGAAGATGATGTCCTGAGCCACCACTTCGAATGGCGGGCTGCTGCCCACGATCTTGTCCCACCCGGCTCCGCACAGGTCCACTTCGATGTGCAAGTGTTCCAGCGATGCGTGCATGCGCTCCTCCTCCGGCAGCTTGGCCTGCGAGCGAATGCTACGCCCATTCGAGGGATGTTGCAGACCCTTCCTGCCCTTACGTTCGGCGCTAGGGAAATCCCGGACAGCATTTGTCGGGATCGACCGATAGGCCGCAGCCCCAGGGCGGGCGTTAAATCGGCTATCGGTCTCGGGAACACATCATGTGCGCTTCGCTCAACCCCACCGCCGCGTTGCTCGAATGCCCGGTCTGCTGCCAGACTTTCCTCGTGCAAGCGCCCGCCACTACAGACCGCGCGGTCTGCACGCACTGCGGCGCGCATCACCTCATGCGGCACGCTCCCGCGCAGGAGCCGGCGCCGCGTGACTCAGGCGAGTCGTGCGAAGCGGTGGTGCTCAGCTTGCCGGCGGCAATGCGGGATCGATCTTCCCTACCCCGCCGAAGCTCGCCTGCACCGGCGCCGTGCCGCGATGATGCCCAATAAGCCGAAGCCCGCAAGCATCATGGCGTACGTGTCAGCCTCCGGCACCGCTGACCCGGTGCGAAAGAAGGCGCACGAATCTTGAGCGGGCGAGCACGTCGACCAAATATTCAACGAGGTTTCGGCGATTGTGGGAACCGGGTCGTCGTACTCGTCGAAAAGCGGATTGCCTGCGTCGTCGCCGTACGCATGCGCTCGAGCGGCCTCGTAACCCGCTTCGTGCGGCTCACGCGAGCGGCGGTTCGCACTGGCACGACACGGCGCGGGCCGCGTCGCCTGGCGTTTCGCTCTCGGCGATCTCGTCAGGCAGCCTGCCGCACTGATTCGTGCGCGTGTTCGCTCTGGTCGTTGCGGTGTTGCCGCAATATGTGAACGACCAGGAGCCGGTACTCCTCGGGCGATAGCATCAGGTGCTGCCGAATTTGCTGCAGGAACTCGATTTTTTGGCAAGCGCTCAGTGCAGGCGGGTTCGTTGACAAGGGGATTGGACCTCTCTGACGGGGCGACGACCGTTGCATCCTATCGACCGGTTCTCCGGCACCAAAGCATGAAGAACGTCTGAATTGCGCCGCACTTTGCGGGCATGACCACGTTGTCCAAAACCGGGTCGGAGTGTTCCGAAAACCGGCGTTGCACCATGGACTGGGCGTCAGCAACAAAGACCAGTGTGAAGCAAGCCGTAGTCTGACGCGGCTCGCCGCCGGCGTCTACCCGGGCGCGATCGTTTTGTCACTATCATGTGCGCTGGATCAAGCGGCAAAGGACTTTGGTGTCTGGGATTGGCGACGTCCGACGCCGATGGCGCGGCTATGATTACGCTCGCGCGCGAAGCCGAGCGCCGGGCAGGCGCAAACCGCAGCGAGTATCCCGAGATCCGCACGTAGCGGCGAACTCCACTAGACTGATCCCATGACGCCCAATTCGACCACGGCCGCATTCACGCCAGAAAGCTCACCGTTGCGTCTGGACGGTCCGATCCGATCCTGCAGGCGTTGCTCGATCTGTTGCCAGGCACCTTGCACGTCAAGGACCGGGCGTTGCGCTATTGCATCGTGAATCGCAACTACCTGCAGCGGTGGGGGGCCACGGCCGACCAAGTGATCGGGCGAACGTCGGCGGAGGCGTTCGGCGGGTTTTTCGGCCCCGGGCCCGATGAGCGCAATCGCGAGGTATTTGGGAGCGGAAAGGCGCTGCCGTTCTACGAGGTCACATATCCCGACCAGCACGGCGGCAGCCTGGTGTTGTGGTCGACCAAGGTTCCGATCCTCGACCAGCAAGGCACGGTCACGCACGTGCTCACCTTCAGTCTGGACATCACGCCGCTCAAGCGCATGCAGAATCAGCTTCAGGAGAGCGAGCAGTTGCGCTCGGCAATCGTCGAGCATTCCCTCGAGTGCTTCATCACTGCCGAGGAGGACGGGCGCATTGTCGAATTCAATCCGGCGGCGGAACAGATATTCGGCTATACCCGGGCGCAGGCGCTGGGACGATCCGTCGGCGAGCTGCTGCATACGAGCGATAAGAATCATGCGGTGGCAGCCGATGCCTCGGGGCTGCGCTCGCGCGCCCTGTTCGAGCGATCGGGCCAGCGCTTCGAAACGCTCGGAGCGTGCGCCGACGGCACGATCATCCCGATCGAGATTTCGCTCGTCGAGATTGCCTTGCGCGAGCGGCGCCTGTTCACCGCGTGCGTGCGTGCGCGAGCTGAGCGAGCGGCAGCGCGCGCAAGCGGAGCTCGAGCGCCAGCGCCAGACGCTCCATCGAAGCGAACGGCTGAGCGTGCTCGGCACCTTGGCAGCCGGCATCTCGCATGAGCTGCGCAAT
Organism: Betaproteobacteria bacterium; assembly: GCA_009377585.1. NCBI lineage: Bacteria > Pseudomonadati > Pseudomonadota > Betaproteobacteria > Betaproteobacteria bacterium. The sequence continues at coordinate 14,858 of WHTS01000062.1, read as the reverse complement.
CCACTGTCGGTGGTGGTATCGCAAGCGAAGCTGCTCGAGGACGAGCTTAGTGCCGAAAGACCGCAGGCGAGGCTGAACGCGATCTTGCGTGCGGCCGAGCGTTGCGCGGCAATCGTCAGCGCATTTCTCGATCAATCGCGATACGGGCCGCGCAAGACCGAGCACTTCGCCCTCACTCAGGTCGTCGAGTCCGCGCTCGACCTGAGCACGCACGTTCTGCGCGAGCACGATGTTTCCCTGATCATCGAGCACGCGCATCCGGATGTCACGGTGAAGGGCGATCCGCATCAGTTGAGCCAGGTCGTCCTCAACCTGGTGCTCAATGCAGCCACGGCGATGCAGGACAGTGCCGCGCCGAGGCAACTCGTGATCAGCACCCGCTTGAACGACACCCAGGACACGGTGGAGATCTCGGTGGCCGACTCCGGACCCGGTATCGCACCGGAGCTGCGCGAGCGCATATTCGAGCGCTTCTTCACCACCAAGGCGGTGGATGGCGGCACCGGCTTGGGGCTGGCCATCTGCCGCGACATCGTGGCCGCGCACGGCGGGCGCATCAGCGCTCACGCGTCGGCGCAAGGCGGAGCGCTGTTTTTGGTTCAACTTCCAGCGGGTCGCCATGCCCAGCGCGTCGCTGCGAGTGCGGAAAGCGACGCGAGCTCAGTCCCGAGCTATCGGGTGTTGGTGGTCGACGACGAGAGCGAGATAGCCAGTCTGCTGTGTGAAATCCTGGAGCTTGCAGGTCACGAGGTGGATATCGCCGCCTCCGGGGAGTCCGCGCTGCGGTGCGTGGCGGAAGTCGACTACCATTTCGTATTGAGCGATATGCGCATGCCCGGCATGGACGGCGCCATGTTCTACGAGATGCTCTGCGAGCAACACCCGGAGCTCGTCACGCGTCTGGCATTCATCACCGGCGACACGCTTTCGCCCAACGTCGCAGGCTTCCTCAAGCGCAGCGGCATCCCGCACCTCGCCAAGCCTTTCCATCCTCGCCAGGTCACCGAACTGGTCGCGCAGCTCGCTGAGAAAACGCGCCACGCGCCCGTCGGACGTTCGCGTTGAGCTAAGTCTCGACTCTCGGCTCGTGCGCATTCGCCTTCTCGATGCCCAGGCTGCCCTGGTTCGCCGGTAGCGCTCGGCGAAGCCGCTACTGCGCCCGGATGCCGGCGGCCTTGATCGTTTTTGCCCACTTTCCGATCTCGGCGGGAACGAAGCGCGCGAATTCTTCGGGCGTGCTGCCGACCGGCCGGAAGCCGTCGGTCTCGAACTTCGCGCGCACGTCACTCTCGGCCATGACGCGCACGAGCTCCTGTCCGAGCCGGTCGAGCACCCGGTTTCGGGACTTCCGCGGGAGCGAACAGCCCGTACCACGAGGCGGCGTCGTAGCCGGGAACACCGGCCTCGCTCAACGTCGGGACGTCGGGCAGGGTGGGATTGCGCTGGGCCGTGGAAACAGCGAGCGTTCGAACACGCCCGCTGCGAATCTGCGACAGCGCCGAGGGAATGGAAGCAAACAGCAGATGCACCTCTCCGGACAGCAGGCCGATGATCGAAGGCGCGGCGCCCTTGTAGGGCACGTGCACGATGTCGGTCCCGGTTCGCATCTTGAAGAGCTCCCCGGCGAGGTGATTGATCGCGCCGTTGCCGCTGGAGGCATAGGTGAGCTGTCCGGGCCGCGCCTTCACCACCGCGATCAGATCGCGGAGACTCTTCACCGGCAGCGAGGGATGCACCACGACCACCTGCGGCACCGCGGCGAGCTGAATCACCGGCGCGAGATCGCTCTGCTTGAACGGCATCTTGCGATAGATGTGCGGATTGATCGAATGCGTGCCGGAGTAGGCGAACACGATGGCGTGGCCGTCGGGCGGGGACTTGGCCGCGAGCTCTGCGCCGATGTTGCCGGCCGCCCCGCCGCGATTGTCGATGATCACCTGCTGGCCGAGCGCTTCGCCGAGCGGCTGGTTGATGAGCCGCGACATGATGTCCGCGCCGCCTCCGGGCGGCCACGGCACGACGAAGCGGATCGGCTTGGCGGGGTACGCCGCCAGCACCTGCCCCGAAAAAAATCCGTTCAGCGCCGCAGCCGCGAGCGCCACGATCGTGCATTTCCAACAGCGAACCATTCGAATCGACCTCCCTTTGTCAACAATCCGGAAAGTGGCGGACAACCGCTTTCAGCACGGCGTGCCCCCTCCCTTGGGGCGCCTTCCGGAGAGGGGATGGGAGTGAGGGATACCTTCCCGCAGTTGGCGCTACGTATCCTTGTGGAATAGGCGCGTGACCGGAACGTAGCATGCGATATCGCCACGGTCCGACCATGCAGCGGCGCGCTCGGCCGGGATCACCGCGATGCCGCGATACGGCGTCGACTTGTCCACCGCGACCGCTTCGAGCCACCTGAAGTCGACGCCCGGCTCTGCACGTGGCTCGGCAGCGTCCCAGATCAGCATGACCTGGCCGGGTGCGACCGCCGGCGCCAGATCGAGGCCGGCGAAGAGATTGCGCCGGTAGTAACGACGATCGATGAGCGGCAGGAATTCACCCAGCCCGCGAACGCTCAGGTAATACGGGTCCTGGAACACGGCGCCCGATTGCATGCTGTACATCGCGGTCGAAGGCGGATGGCCGGGTGACGCGGTCTTGAAACGCTGTGCCGACGCCACCCCCTCAACCGAGACCATGACGCGCAGGTGCTCGAGGTACCAGGCATCCCAATCGGATTCGCGCGCGGGATCGGTGAGCCCGCTCTGGCTCATGAAGATCATGGCGTTGCTCGTTCCCCGGCAGGCGAGTCGCAGCCGCTCAGGCGGACTCTCGCATGCGCTGCCCCTGCGCCGACCCCGCGCGCTTCAATGCGCCCGGCTCGGACAGCTTGCGCAGCAGGCTGCCGCAGTCGGCGATCTGCGGATCCACGCCCATGACGGCGTAGGCTTGCCACGCGGTGGCCTGGATCGCGGAGTACACGGGCTTGCCGAGATCGCGCTCGAGCCTGTCGAGCACTTCCAGCGCTCGCAGCTGGGTGCAGGCGACGAATAGCGCTTCGGCCTCGTCGCTGTCCGACGCCTTCACCTTGCGATAGATTTCTTCCGGCAGGATCTTGGCGTGATCGAACATGTCCAGCATATCGAAGGTGCCGAGGTGCGTCACGCGAATATCGAATGCGCGCAGGAACTCCTTCAGCCGCTCGTTGGTGAGCTCGACATAAGGTGTGACGACCGCGACTTTCCTGTGCCCGCCGGCGCGCAGGCACTCGGCCATCGCGCCCGCGGTCGTCACGGTCGGGGCATGCGTGATCTCGGTGAGCTGCGCGCAGATCTTCTCGTTCCACGCCGGGCCTTCGAAAAAGCTGCCGCTGGTGCAGCCGTACACGACCACGTCGGGTTCGACCATCGCCACGTCGCGTGCGGCATTCTTGCTGGCGGACTCCATGCCGCGCAGCTCCTCCGGCGTGCCGTGGCGTCCGCCCGATATGCGCGCCGAGTGCACCGACACGCCTTCGGGTGCGATGCGCCAGAACTCGGTCTCCATCGTCGTATTGATGGAGGGCACGAGCAATCCGATCCTGCCACGCCAGCCGTACATGCCGGTGTCCCTTGCCGATAGCGATCGATTATAGCCGCGCGCGCAACGGCCAATGCCGCTGGGCGCGCTCAGCGCGATCGCAGACCGACCGCGCCGCTATCAGAGCTCGCGCGCGAACGAAACGCCGATCATCGAATCGCGGTTGACGAGCTCCGCCAGGCGCGCTTCGCTGAACCCCTCGGTTGCGGCCGGACGCTTCGGCAACACGAAATAACGCAGGTCGGCCGTGCTGTCGACCACGCGCACTTCGACATCGTCCGGCACTTCGCAGCCGAACTCCTCGAGCACCGCGCGCGGCTCGATCACCGCACGCGAGCGGTACTCGCGGCTCTTGTACCAGGCCGGCGGAATCCCCAGCAGCATCTTGGGGTAGCAGGAACACAGGGTGCAGACGATCATGTGATGCACGCCTTCTGTGTTCTCGACCACCTTGAGCTCGGGCGAGTTCGACACGTCGACTCCGAACGCTGTCAGCGCGGGCTTAGGATCGGCCAGCAGCCGCGCCTTGAAGTCGGGATTCACCCAGGCATGCGCCACGACCTTCGCGCCCAGGCCGGGATTGTGCGACTCGGTATCCTCGATCTGGCGCTGGATGTCGGCGGCGGTGAAGACGTTGTTCTCGATCAGGAGCTCGCGCAACGCCTGCTCCAGCAGCAACGATTCCGGCCGGTAGTCCGCATGCTGTTCGATCGGGGCGTGCGGATCGGCTTGGTCGTGATCGTGATCGTGCGCGTGTGCATGCGCCATGGATGCTCTCCGTGAATCGATCAGGCGTCGGGCTCGAGCCAGTGCTGGTAGAGGTCCGCGCACATCGCGGCCGAGCCCGCGGATCTGCGCTCGGGCCACAGCTCGAGATAGTCGAAGCGCACCATGTAGAGTGCTTGGCGCGGCAAACCCGGCTTGTGATACGCGAGCTTCTCGGGATCGCGAAAGCTCCCGTGCAGGCACACCACGGTGCCGCGCTTGCCGCGCAAATAGGCGGGCGTGCGGCAATGGCCGGGCGGCTGGGCCGAGCGCACCCGCACACGCGCGCCTGGGGCGAAGCGTTCGTTCACGGCTTGCCAGCCGGGGAACGGTGGCGCAATTGGTCGAGCTTGCGCGCGAGCTCCGCTTCGCTGATCACGCCCTGCTCGAGGGTGAGCCGCCGGATCGCATGCAGCCACTTCTCGTAGTAGGTGAGCCCGAAGTACTCCTGGGACGAATGGCTTTCGATCGAACGGCGCATGGCATCGACCGTGAACACGGCGCGGCTCGGGTGGGTAAGCAGGCGAATCATCGCATCGATGCGCTGGTCGAACAGGGTCGGCTCGTGCTCGGCACGGTCGATAGGTCCGGCGGGTTGCCCGCCGAGATCGTGTACGGCTGTCATTGGCATTTCGGCGCAGGTTGGCTTGTATGCATTCTAAGCCCGCATTCGCGGCCGTGCGAGCGCAGCGCGAAGTCATGCGACCCCCTGCACCGATCGGGCACGTGCCTTGCAGCCTTGGGCGATTGGCTTGCGAGTTCGCTGCATCGCACGCGCAAACATTGCGCGCAAGCAAGCATGCGTCGACCGAGCCGAGCACCGGCGTACTTCGTCGCAGTGACCGGGCACGAAGTTTTGGGTAATAATCGGGCGGACCGGCACCCCCAGGCCGTTGCCCGAGCAGGCGGCAAGCGCAATCGATAGCGCCTTATGAACGCGAAAGGACTCCCGATGGCACGCACCCGCACAGCCCGCCAACCCCGCATCCGCGCGCAATCGCTCGCCGAGCTATACGCAGCCGCACGCCAGGGATCCGAAGCGCTTGCGCAGCCGCTGTCGGCGGAGGACTGCGTGGTGCAGTCGATGCCGGATGCGAGCCCGGTGAAATGGCATCTCGCGCACACCACGTGGTTTTTCGAAACGTTCCTGCTCGAACGCTACTACCGCGGCTTCAAGCCGTTCCAGGGCGCATTTCGCGTGCTGTTCAACTCCTACTACAACACGGTCGGCGACAAGTACCCGCGCCCGCAGCGCGGCATGCTGACCCGGCCCGCGCTGGACGAAGTGCTTGCTTATCGCGCGCACGTGGATCAGCGCATGGGCGAGCTGCTCGCCACGCGAACCGGCATGCAACAGGCTTTCATCGACCTGGTCACGCTCGGCATCAACCACGAGGAGCAGCATCAGGAGCTGATCCTCACCGACGTGAAACACCTGCTGGCGCGCAATCCGCTCGCGCCGGCGTATCGCGAACGCTGGCCGCTCACGCCGGTCCACGCGCGCAAGCGCGCCTGGACGTCGATTGCAGGTGGTACCTGCGAGGTCGGCCACGACGGCAACGGCTTCGCATTCGACAACGAAGGACCGCGGCATGCGGTGCTGCTGCGGGATTTCTCGCTCGCGTCGCACCCGGTGACCTACGGCGAATATCTCGCTTTCATCGAGGACGACGGTTACCGCCGTCCGGAGCTGTGGCTGTCGATGGGCTGGGATGCGGTGCAGGCCAACGACTGGCGCGCGCCGCTTTATTGGGAGTGTCGCGACGGCCGCTGGTTCGACTACACGCTGCACGGTTTGGTCCCGATCGAGCCGAGCACGCCGGTGTGCCACCTGAGCTATTTCGAGGCCGATGCGTATGCGCGCTGGGCGGGCGCGCGGCTGCCGACCGAGTTCGAATGGGAGGTGGCGGCGGCCCACCTGCCGGTCGAAGGCAATTTCTGCGACAGCGGCGCGCTGCATCCGCTGGCGCCGCGCACCGATCCGCAAGCAGGCTTCTCGCAGCTCTACGGCGACGTGTGGGAGTGGACGCAAAGCAGCTACGCGCCCTATCCCGGCTACCGGTCCGCGCCGGGCGCGGTCGGCGAATACAACGGCAAGTTCATGTGCAACCAGTACGTGCTGCGCGGCGGCTCCTGCGTCACACCCGAACGGCATATCCGATCGACGTACCGTAATTTCTTCCCCCCGGATGCGCGCTGGCAATTCAGCGGCGTACGGCTCGCGCGCGATCCCGGCTGAGGCGGGCGCGGCGCGACGCGGCCCGAAGGCTGGGAGCGACGGCCGATCGATACCTGTTCTTCTGCAACGGCTGGCGAAGTCCGGCCCCTGCGCTACGTGCGGCTGTGGAGCGCGCTCGGCATCGGCTTCGTGCTGCTCGTGATCTATCTTTCGCTCGCCGCGCCGCCGCGACCCGTCGACTTGCCGGACGTGTTCGACGTGGGGCACATCGTCGCGTACTTCTGGCTCATGATCTGGTTTGCGCAGATCCATCGCGGCACACGCCGCCGCTGGGCTTTCGCCGCGGGCTTCGGCGCGATGGGCGTCGCGCTCGAATACATTCAGGGCATGACCGGCTACCGCCAGTTCGATCCTGCCGACATGGTGCGCAATTTCATCGGTATCGGCATCGGTCTGGCGCTGGCGTATACGACGCTGCAGGATGTGCTTTACCGCGTGGAGCGAGTCTTCGCCGACAGCCGCCGCTGATCAGGCCGCAGGAACCGAACGCTCGTTCAGCACGGCGAGCAAGGCGCTCACGCACAGATAAATCACCGTTGCGACCAGCACGTGCCACAGGAAGTGCGTGCCGAGGGCGAACCGGTCGCATACCGAGGCGTCGAGCGTGCGCAGGCCGACCGCGGCTGCCAATACGCCGGCTGCCAGGACAAGGTGCGCGCGAGCGGGCTTGTGCGTTGCATAGTGGTAGGTGCCGAGCACGCACACCAAGAGTACCGCCGCGGCATAGACGAGCGAGCCGTTCAGCAGATGCGGGAACTGGCGCCCGTAAAGTGCGGCGGCGAAAAAGGCGATCAGGATGGTGCCGGCCGCAAGCGGGCGTAGTCCCATGACGCGCCGCGCATAGACCCACACGAACAGCAGTTGAAAGAGCAGGATCGGCAGCTCGTCGAGCACGCGCGCCCAGGTGGTGGCGAAGGTGTGGAAGAGCGCGCTGCCGATCCCGATCGCCAGAACGAGCGTAAGGAGCAGCGCGATCGGAGCCGACAGCAGCTCGGCACGCCGCGCGCTTCGCCACAACAACCAGACTGCGAGAAAAAACGCGGCGTTGGTGAGCGCGTTTACCGGTTCGGCCCACAGGCCGGGCCCGATGCGCTCGCAGTACAGGTCGATGTAATCCATGCTGCGCGTTCGCTCCCTATCGCATCGCCGGGCGACGGCGATTGCCATTGCCGTATCCCAATGCGAAACGAGCGAGTAACATAGCCGCGCGATCGAAGCAACCTTCCAGGAGGAAAAGCCATGGCAATCGGATTGCATCAGATCTCGGCGCCCGTGTTCGTTCGTCACCTGAAGGGGGTGGCCAACTGCCTGAAGAAAGCGCAGGCGCTGTACACGGAGAAGAAATACGACGAGTCCACGCTGCTCGCCTATCGCTTCTATCCCGACATGTTCAGCTTGGCCCGGCAGGTGCAGGCCGCCACCGACCATGCGCGCACTTGCACCGCATTGATGGCCGGCATCGAAGCGCCGAAATTCGAGGACAACGAGAAGAGCCTGGGAGAGCTGATCGCGCGCGTGGAGAAGAGCATTGCATTCGTCGAGGGCGTCGCGGCCGGCCAGCTCGACGGTGCCGAAGGCAAGAGCGTGACGATCAAGATGCGCGACCGCGAGGTCAACATGAGCGCGTTGGAGCTGCTGCTCAACCGCTCGATGCCGAACTTCTACTTCCACGCCACCACTGCGTACGACATTCTGCGGCACAACGGCGTAGAGCTCGGCAAGCGCGACTTCATGGGCACCTGATCAAGCGCGATCAAGAGCGCGTTCGGCCGCAGCGCGGGCAAGGAAGGGTTGGAACGATGCAATACGACCTGTTGCTGACCGGGGGCGAAGTGCTCGATCCCGGGGCCGGGCTGCGCGGGGTGATGGACGTCGGCATCGCGGGCGGCAAGATTGCGGCGGTCGCGGCGTCCCTGCCCACCGACCAGGCGCGCCGCACGCTGAGCGTCAAGGGCCGGCTGGTGACGCCGGGGCTGGTGGACATGCACGCCCACGTGCTCGTCAACGGCCATGATATGGGCATCCACACCGATCGATACTGTCGCGCTAGCGGCGTGACCACCCTGTGCGATGCGGGCAGCACCGGCTCGGCCAATTTTGCCGCGCTGCGCAGCGTTCTGGACAACCACGTGCGCACGCGCATCCGGGCCTTCGTCAACCTGTCGGCCATCGGCATCACCGGCACCTCGCGCGGCGGCGAGTTGTCGCACTTCCCCTATGCCGACCCGGAAGGCTGCGCGCGTACGATCAGCGAGAATCCGGATCTCGCGATCGGCGTGAAGCTGCGCTTCGGGCCCGACCTGGTATGGGAATACTCGGCCGAGCCGGTGAAGCTCGCGCGCAGGACGGCGGATATGGCGGGCGGCGTGCCGATGATGATGCACATCACCGATTCGCCGGTGCCGTTGCCGGAGCTGATCGCGCACATGCAGCCGGGCGACATCGTCACCCACTGCTATCACGGCCGCAACCACGGCATCATGGGCCAGGAAAAGCAGTTCGTGCTGAAGGAGGTGGTCGAGGCGCAGCGCGCGGGCATCGTGTTCGATTGCGCCCACGGCCGCAATCATTTCAATTTCCGCATGATCGAGAAGGCGCTGGAGCAGGGCTTCCTGCCCGATACCATCTCCACCGACTTGACGCTGACTTCGGCCACCCAAGGCCCGGTCTGGGACCTGCCCACGACCATGACCAAGCTGCTGCACTTCGGCATGCCACTGGAAGAGATCGTGCGCCGGGCCACCGCGGCGCCAGCGCGGATCATGGGCTACGAGGGCACCGTCGGCACGCTCAAGCCCGGTGCGAACGCCGACGTCGCGGTGTTCGGGCTGCGCGACGGCAGTTTCGAGCTGCGCGACACCGACGGCAATACCATCACGGCGAAGCGCCGCCTGCTTGCCCATGTGACGGTGAAGGACGGCCGGATTTGGTACGAGCGGCCGGCCGAGTGATCGGCTTCGGCTTCCCGGCGGGGAATCAGGCCGGCCGGTTGCCGAGCTCGCGCTCGAGCCAGTCGTCGAGGAGCGCCTTTTCGTAGCGCAGCGGATCGTTCGGGCTGTGCCAGCGGTCGAGGAAGTACGAATCGCGCAGCTTCCGCTCGCCTTGCTCCAGCACGACACCGTTGCCGTCTTCGAGACGGAAGGAGAGATCGATGCGCACCGGGTAGACGTTGCGGACGATACGCACGTCGCCCAGCTTGCGGCGCCACGGCTCGTAGGCACCCGCGCGATCCACGTCGGTGATGACGATGCTGAGTCGCTGCCCTGCGCGCAGGAGCGGCGCCGCGCGCTCGGCGAGATAGCGCGCAAGCCGGTCGAGGTGGAACGCGCGCACCCGATCGTCGCCGGGGTTGCGCTCTGCCGCATCGGTGAATTGCTCGGGGTGCCGGAATTCGACTTGGACCGGTCGGCTGGAGCGTTCCCCTGCCGCGCCGGCGGCGAATGCAACGCCCTGAAGCACGAGGCTAGCGGCCGCGATCGCCGCGGCCAGCGATGTGATCCGGTTCGCCATGACGATTCTCCTGCCGAGTCGAGGGATCGTGGCTGCCTGGGAAGCGATCTTCCTGGCTGGCTCGGGCAGCAACGAATGAACGAAGCGAGGCTGTCCACAATATACACGCGCCGTAGCGCCTGCCATGCTGCGCGCAGCGCGGCCGGATCGCCATCCGACTGATATGCCTCCCGCATTCGCGTCTCTCCGTGCCCGCGTTCAGTGCAATCCGTCCTGCTGCGTGGGCGTCGTGCGCTCTTCTACCAGCTGCTGCGCCCGCTCGTAGGCTGCGAGGGCTTCGGTCAACGTGTCGCGCAGGTCGCGCAGTGCCGTCGCCCGGAAGCGGATCGACAGCGAATCGATGTTGACATGGAAGATCCCGCAGCAAGCGCAGTACTCGACCTGCGCCACGACACCTTGCGCAAGAACGAAGTGCGTGCAATGACCGCGCTCGGTGCTGTCGCTTTCGTTCGGAACCATGATCCGCACCTCGGTCCGCTATTGCAGGTACGTTCCCGCGCCCGCCACCCATGTCTCCTGGCGCGGATTGCGCGGATCGGCGCTGGCCGCCATCTCGGCCCACTGTTCGGCGAGGCGGCGATAAAGCCTGCGCTGCTCGGCCGAGATGTCGCGCGCCGGATGGTGTGCGAGCCATGCGAACTGCTGCGCGATCGCATGGCAGATCCCGGGGCAGCGCGACTGCGCGTGTTGGGTCATGAGAAACATCGCCGCGCCCACGAGCACGTGGGGCTCGGGCAGATTGGTGTTCGCGCTCGTCATACTCGTCTCCGCTTCGGCTGCCGCACTGCCCGTCGGCGCCGCAAACGAAAGGCCTCCGGCTGCGCGGCGAGGCCTGTTCGTTCGGCGGCGGCTCGCTACGCAAACCCGAAGGCTTGTTGGCTGGCTGGCGATTCAGGGCGATGGCATTGCAACGCCATCGGTTGCCGCGAGCCTGCTTGGGTTACGACTCGCAACTAACGCGAATGAGAATAACTCTCGTTTACGATGGGTGTCAATAGGCCGGTCCGATTCGGGTCCGAGGGTCGCCACTGGACGTCAGCGCTTAGGTCTTGCAATCTTGGATGACATGCATCGGTCCGACCTCAATGGCCTGGAGGTCGATCTTGCATCTTGCATGTCAACGATCGTGTGGTCAGATCTCTGATCCTGCATGTCGGCCCACGATGCAAGACCTGACCCCTTCGTTTCGTTTTCTAATCCTGCATGTCGGCGCAAGATGCAAGACCTGACCCCGCCGTTTCGCTTTATTGCTCACTTAAATGCGAACAGTTATCATTTATTTACCTGATGCCGCTGCGCCTTCGTGCAGTTCGCTTCGCGTCCGCCAGCCAGCCAGTCGATCGCTAGCCAGCCCGCGGCAGAGAGCCCGATTTCGATTCGTCCGGAATACCTCATGCCGTTGACCGCTGCGTCCTGCCGCCGCATCGCCATAACCGCAGCCGTCGTCCTGCACGCCTGCGCGCTGATCGGTGCGCTTACTTTGCGGCCCGCCGCCGCGCCAGAAATAGTGTTGCCGCCGCCGATCGCGGTGCAGTGGATCGAACCGCCCCGGATCGAGCCGCCGAAACCCATCCCGGTGGCGCCGCCCCCACCGCCCAAACGGAAACCGGTACCCAAGCCACCCAAACCGAAAGTGGTGCGGCCGCAGCCTGCGCCCGTGATTGCCGCCGCCGAAGCGCCACCGGTGCCGGAAGCCCCGGTCGTCGCACCGCCTCCACCCGCACCGCCGGCACCTGTGGCAGTGCCCACACCGCCGGCGCCACCTGCGCCCGCGCCCGCTACCGCGCCGGCACCGCCGCCGATCGTGGAACCGAGATTCGACGCCGCTTACCTCAAAAACCCGCCGCCGCCTTATCCCGCGCAATCGCGCCGGCTGGGCGAAACGGGGCGCGTGGTCCTGCGCGTGCTGGTGACCGCCGGGGGCACGCCGGAACGCGTCGAGCTGCGCACCTCCAGCGGCTCGCGGCGGCTCGACGGCGCAGCGCTCAAAACCGTTCAGCGCTGGAAATTCATCCCCGCACGGCAGGGCGACACGCCGGTGTCGGCGTGGGTCCTCATTCCCATCCTCTTTACCCTGGAAGGCTAGACCATGCAACCGGTGCAAGACCTCGGCATCGCCCACTTCCTCGCGCACGCGGACCCGCTCGGCCGCGGCATCCTCGTCGTGCTGCTGACGATGTCGCTGCTGTCGTGGTATCTCATCATCAGCCGCGCGCTCATTCACTTTCTCCACTGGTGGCGCGGCGAGAAGTTCTCGCGCGCGTTGGCACGGATCGACTCGCTGCCCGCGCTCGCGCATTACCTCGAGCAGCATCCAAGCACCGACCCGCTCACCGCGCTCGCAGCCGCTGGCGTAGACGCAGGTCGCAAGTACGAAGCCCTGCGCCGAAGCCGCGGCAGCGACGATCCGGCGCCGGCCGAGCTTCTGGTGCGCGACTTCGACGACGCGGTCGCGGCCGCCGGAACGCGGATCGAGGGCGGACTCATCGTGCTGGCCTCGGTCGGCAGCTCCGCGCCCTACATCGGGCTGCTCGGAACGGTGTGGGGTGTCTACCATGCCTTAGTGAGCATCGGGCTTTCCGGCCAGGGCACGCTCGACAAGGTCGCGGGTCCCGTGGGCGAAGCGCTCATCATGACGGCGCTGGGTCTTGCGGTCGCGATTCCGGCCGTGCTCGGCTACAACGGCCTGGTGCGCGCCAACCGCGTCACGATGGGGCGGATCACGAGCCTCGCCAACCGGCTCATCCGCACCATCACGACCGGCGAGCCGCCGGCGAGCGCCGGAGCGGCGCGGCCCGGCGCCGGCGCGACGCATCCGGCCGCGAGCGGAGCGCTCTGACATGGCGCTTTCGATCAAGGACAAGGGCGCGTCGGGCGCGCCGATGGCGGAGATCAACATGATCCCGCTGATCGACGTCATGCTGGTGCTGCTGGTGATCTTCATCGTCACGGCACCCTTGCTCACCCATGCCGTGCGCATCGATCTGCCGCGAGTATCGACCGACCCGATCGTGAAGAAGCCGGAGGTGGTCGCGCTTGCAATCGACGCGGCCGGAGATACCTTCTGGAATGGCGAGCGTATCGAGGAAGCTGAGCTGAAAGTGCGGCTGGGCGACGCGGCGAAGCGCGAGCCTCAGCCCGAGCTGCACTTGAGCGTCGATCGCACCACGCAGTATCAGGTGGTCGCCGAGGTCATGGGCGCTGCCTCGAAGGCCGGGCTCACCCGCATCGGCTTCATCTCCGATCCGCGCGAGGAAAGGAAGTAGCAGCGGGTTGCCGTGTGCTCGGACCACCCCGTCGGTTGACCACCCGTCGGTTGACCACCCCGTCCGCGACATCGTCGCGTCCCGCCCCTCCTTGACAAGGAGGGGAGCGCATTTCCCCGCCTCTCTCAAGAAACCCAACCAGGTTTCTTAACCGCGCCTGCCCGCCTGCGGGGCTAATACTGCTCACGAGGCGGGGTGTCGGCGCAGTCGACGGGGTGGTGTGGTCTCGGGGTGGTGTGGTTTTCGGTGCGCTACGGCTCGGCCCACATGCGCAGCAGGTTGTGATAGACGCCGGTGAGCGAGACAAGCGCCGCTTCGTTCGGTGCCGCCTGCGTCATCTTGACGATCGCCATGTCGAGATCGAACAGCAGCGTGCGCTGCGCGTCGTCGCGGATCATGCTCTGGATCCAGAAAAACGACGCCACGCGCGCCCCGCGCGTGATCGGCGCAACCCGATGCAGGCTCGCGGCCGGATAGAGCACCATGTCGCCCGCCGGCAGCTTCACGCTCTGCACGCCGTAGGTGTCCTCGACCAGCAGCTCGCCGCCGTCGTAGCTGTCGGGCTCGACCAGGAACAGCGTTGCCGAAAGGTCGGTGCGGATACGCACCGGCTGAACCGGATGCGCGCGAATCGCCGCGTCGACGTGGTTGCCGAACGTCATGCCCGGCCCGTAGCGGTTGAAAAGCGGCGGGAACACCTGCTTCGGCAGCGCGGCCGAAAAAAACAGCGGACTGCGCGCAAGCGCCTGCAGGATCCGCTCGCCGAGCTCGCGCGCCTCGGCGCCGTCCTCGGGCAACTGCTCGTTGTACTTGGCCTGCGAGGACTGGTGCCCGGAGGTCACGTTGCCGTCGACCCAACGCGCCTGCGCCAGCAGCGCGCGGAAATGCGCGAGCTCTTCGGCGCCGAGGACGTTGGGGACGTGCAGCAGCATGCTCAGAAGTTATAGCGCAACGACACCGTGGCGGCTCGCGGCATGCCGGGCAGCACGCGGTTGGGCGAATTGTTGTAGCCGCCCAGGTAGTAGGTCTTGTCGAAGATGTTGTAGAGGTTGAGGCGCACCTCGTACTTGCGCTGCACGTACGCCACCGTCGCATCGAACACGGCGTAGCCAGGCGCCTCGCCGATGTTGGAATCGGTGAGATTGAAGCCGGAGTTGGCGACCACCCCGCCGCCGATCTCCCAGCCGCCGCCCAGACGATACGTCGTCCAGACGCTTCCCTGCGCGTCGGGTACGCCCAAGGGTGTATTGCCCTCGTTCACGGTGGCACGCACGATCTTGCCGTGGTTGAAGGCCACCCCGCTCAGGATCTCCCAGTTCGAGGTGATGTGGCCCGCGAGCTCGACCTCGATGCCCTGCACTCGCCGCTTGCCGGCGAGCTCGAGCACCTCGGTGATCGAGTTCTCGATCCGCTGATTGGTCTTCTCGGTGCGGAACACGGCGGTACGCAGCTGCATCCCCGGCGTGATGTCCCAATGCACGCCGATTTCGTAATTGCGGTTCTCCTCGGGA
>WHTS01000061.1:32203-35556 GCA_009377585.1 Betaproteobacteria bacterium | reverse complement strand
CGCTTGTCCTGCACGATCCGCTGGACCGTGCGCGCAGTGCGGTCGATGCCACCGCCTGGCGATACGCCGACCACCAGTTCGACGGGGTGGGTCGGGACCCAGGATTTCGTTTGCGCCGACGCAAGCAGGGGCGCGGCGATGAGCAAGAACAGGGCAAGGCGCATGGTTCGTCTCCGTGGATCGATCGGGCATCGCCACGAGGCGATTTGCCGGCGGCGCTGCATCGGATGGTACCTGGCGCAGCATGCCGCGCCCACCGAGCTCGAGCCTCGGTGCGCTACGGCTGAGCCTCGTCCGACCAGTCGCGCCGGGTTTCGTCGTACACAACGAGCAGTGCGCCGGGCGGACGCATGCCCAGGTGCTTTTCCTCGCGTTATCCAGGCCGATGCAGGTGCGGCGATTGTCGAGTGAAGATACGCCGGCCGCGCTTGAACCCCGCGAGCGGCAGTGCGCACTTCGCGATGCTATCGGCGGGCGAGGTTTCGTCCCATACCACCAGGTCGGCCGCCTTGCCCGGTTCGAGACCGTAATCACCGAGTCGCATGAGCTGCGCGGCCCGCTCGGTGATCATCTCGAAGCAGGCAGAAAGATCCTTCGATCCGTAGCGCTGGACGACGTTGGCATAGAGATTGGCGATGCGCGTAAGCGAGCAGTCGCCGTAGGGCGTGAAGGCGTTGAGCACGTTATTGGTCGATAACGTGCAGTTGGCGCCGTTCTCGATCAGGGTGTTGGCATCGGTGACCGCACGCATGACGCTATGTTCCATGTGGCGCCCGCCGTTGAAAAGATCGGTCGCGGGCAAAACCGCGAGCGACACGCCCGAGCGCGCGAGCCGCTTGCCGACCTCGGCCTGCTGCTTCACCGGCATGCAGGAGAACTTGGAGCCGTGGCCGAATGCCACTCGGCCCTGCCAGCCGATGCGATCGGTGATCTCGCATACTTGCGGATGATCGAGCTCGTCGATCTCGTGCCCGCCATCGAGGTGAAAATCGACATCGATGGCGTAGCGCTGGGCGAGCTCGAACACACGCCGGATCTGGCCCGGCCCGTCCTTGTCGTAGCGGATGCCGCCGCCGATCACGGGCGCGCCGCGCTCGAGGCAGGCGACCAGGTTCTCGTCGGCGCCGGGCACCTCGGTCCAGCCTTCCTGCAGGAACACGCAGGGCTGGATGTCGATCGCCCAGGCGTAGTCCTTGCGCAGCTGCTCGACCACCTCGAAGCCGATGAGCCCCACGTTGGGATCGACTTCGACCTGGGTGCGCATGTGCGTGACCCCGTGCAGCAGGCATTGGTCGAGCGTCGCCGAGGCACGCGCGTAGGTGTCTTCGTGCGTGAACGTGTGCTTGATCGAGGCGGTGCGCTTCATGTGATCGCGCGCCATGCGATCGGGCTGGTAGGGCACGCGCTCGACGGTCATCGCCTTGTCGAGGTGGAAGTGGCTCTCGATCAGGCCCGGTGACACCAGCTTGCCACGGGCGTCGTATTCCGGGCCGTGGGCGGCGAGGCGAGGCGCCACCGCGACGATCGCGCCGCCTTCGATGCCGATGTCCTGCAGCGGGTCCGCGTCCGTGGCGCGAGCCAGCCGGGCGTTGCGAACGATCAGGTCCAGTGCCATGGCCATTGCCATTGCCTCCACTTCACCGACGCCATCGAACGGCTAGCTTCCACTCAAATGGCTGCCGGTTCGCTACCCAGGAACCTGCCCGCACCAGCGAGCAGCACGGCACTCCCCTCTCCCCCTGGGAGAGGGGCTGGGGGTGAGGGAGGGCGTCAGCATGACGTACAATTTCCCTCACCCTCGATCCCTCTCCCGAAGGGAGAGGGAAGACAAGCATACCCATGGGACAACATACAAGGGGCCAGGGGTGAGGGGGGGGCGCAAGACGACGCCGCTGCCGCTCGATTCTCCTGCCGGATGAAAACTATACTAGCAAACGTGCAGCTTGCATCCTGGCCCTCGCATCGGCTCATGGATCCGAAGTGGCCTGCAAGAGGATGCGCGGTTTGCGTTTCGCGGCTTCACCCCACCGGAGGAGATTCGCCATGGCCCGCCGCCTGAAGATTGCCGCAGCCCAGCTCGGAGCGCTGCATCGCGCCGATTCGCGCGAGGCGGCGGTCAAACGTCTGATCGCGCTCATGCGCGAGGCCCACGGACAGGGCGCCCGCTTCGTCGTGTTTCCCGAGCTTGCGCTGACGACGTTCTTTCCGCGCTGGTGGATGCCGGACCAGGAAGAAGTCGACCGTGGCTTCTTCGAGCCCTCGATGCCTTCGCCGCTCACGCAGCCGCTGTTCGACGAAGGCAAGCGTCTCGGCATCGGCTACTACCTCGGCTACGCCGAGCTCGCGAATCTGGATGGACGCCTGCGGCGTTTCAATACATCCATCCTGGTCGGCCCCGACGGCAGCATCGTCGGCAAGTACCGCAAGGTGCATTTGCCGGGCCACGCCGACCACAAGCCGCAGGCGGCATTTCAGCACCTGGAGAAGAAATACTTCGAGGTGGGCGATCTCGGCTTCCGGGTCTGGCGCTTCCTCGACACGATCACGGGGATGCTGATCTGCAACGACCGGCGCTGGCCGGAAGCGTTTCGCGTGCTGGCGTTGCAGGGCGCCGAGATCGTGGCGCTGGGCTTCAACACACCGTCCGAGAACCTGCACTATCCCGAGCCGCCGGCGCTGCGCGTCCATCATCATCTCGTCATGGCGCAATCGATGGCGTTCCAGAACGCGACTTGGCTGGTCGAGACGGCCAAGTGCGGCGTCGAGGACGGCTTTCGGATGTTCGGCCATTCGCTCATCGTCGCGCCGACCGGGGAGATCGCCGCCAAGAGCACGACCGAGGACGACGAGGTCATCTGCTTCAACTGCGACATCGATCTGGCGCAGAACCTCAAGCGCACGATGTTCGACTTCGCCGCCCACCGCCGTCCGGAGCACTACCGGCTGATCGTCGAGCGCGTGGGGGCGGAAGTCACGCCCGCGAACTAGCGCGACGGTCGCGCAGCTTCGTTCCCGGAAAAATAGCGGGCCGCCTCGTTCACCAGGCTCTCGCGCAGGCGCTGGAAACCGGCCAGCTGGTTCACGGTCTTGCGCGTCACGAGCGCGATGTGCCGGCTCACCCCCTCGACCTCCCGGTAGCAGCGGCGATCCAGATGCATCTCGAGTGCGATGCCGAGCGGCACGAGGCCGTCGCCGAACCCTGCCTTCACCATCTGCACTGTGGCGCTGAACGTTTCCACCGGCAGCAGCGGGCGCGCCAGCAACTGCGGCTGGTGACGCCGCAGTTGCGGCTCGATCGCGCGCCAGGTGGCTGAGCTCGGCTCGATCGAGATGAGCGGCCGCTCCCGGGCCGC
>WHTS01000061.1:21564-32161 GCA_009377585.1 Betaproteobacteria bacterium | reverse complement strand
CGCACGCGTCGCCATCGGGCGCGCTTCCGCACGCGTCGCCATCGGGCGCGCTTCCGCACGCGTCGCCATCGGGCGCGCTTCCGAATTGACCAGAACCATCGGTTCGTCGACGACGGGATAGTGGATGAGATCCTTCGCTGCCGGCGCGTCGGTGCTGAGCCCGATGTGGTAGCGGCCGAGGCGGACGTTCTCGATCAGCAGCACGCTGCGATGCGCATGCAGACGCACGCTGATGCCGGCGAGCGTCTCGAGCGCGCGGGCGATGACTGCGGGCCCCCATGACGAGGCGATCGAATCGGCAAGCGCGAGGGAAAAATGTGAGGCGGCTGCGCCCGGCACGGGGCCGGTCAGCGCGCGCAGGTCGGCGACCAGGGGACGCGCGCGCTCCAGCAGGTCGATCGCGTGCGCGGTCAAACGCACCCGGCGGCCGTCGCGCTCGACCAGCCGCACACCGAGCGTTCGCTGCAGCGCCTGGATGCGCTTGCTGATCGCGGACTGGGTGAGGCGCAGCCTCACCGCGGCTTCGCTCACGGTGCCGAAACGCTCCAGAGCGAGCAGGGCGTCGATGCCTTCCAACATATTCCCGATGCTACTCCATTGTAGTCGAGCCATTCCCGGGATTTTTGTATACGCTGCCGTCATCTCGAGTCAGTAGCAAGCGTCAGCACCCTTGGAGGTGGCATCGTGACGATCGAAACAACGGCGCAGATGGCTGCGCGGGTGTACGAGAACCTGGCACGCAACGGTCCAATCGTTCACCGCCGTTTGCGGCGGCCGTTCACATTGGCCGAGAAGATCCTGTTCGGTCACCTCGACGATCCGGCTGGGCAGGCGCTCGTGCCGGGGAAGAGCTATCTCGCGCTGCGACCCGATCGCGTGGCGTTCCAGGACGTGCTCGGCCAGAGCGGCCTGCTGCAGTTCATGCAGACCGGGCGTGGGCGCGTCGCCGTTGCCACCTCCATCCATTGCGATCACCTGATCCAGGCGCGCAACGAAGGCATGCGCGACCTCGCCGAGTCGCTCGCGGAGAACGCCGAGGTGTACGATTTCCTGCGTTCGGCGGCGCGCAAGTACGGCGCGGACTTCTGGGAGCCGGGCGCCGGCATCATCCACCAGGTGGTGCTGGAGAACTATGCCTTTCCCGGTGCTCTCATCATCGGCACCGATTCGCACACGCCCAACGGCGGCGGGCTCGGTGCCTGCGCGGTAGGGGTGGGCGGCGCAGAGGCGGTCGAAGCGATCGCCGGGTTGCCGTGGGAGCTGCTGTATCCCAGGCGCATCGCGGTCTATCTCACCGGGCAGCTCGCCGGCTGGACCGCGCCGAAGGACGTCATCCTGCATCTCGCCGGCATCCTGACCGTTTCCGGTGCGACCAACGCCATCCTCGAATACATCGGGCCCGGTGCGCGCACGATCAGCGCGACCGGCAAGGCGACCATCGCCAACATGGGTGCCGAGGTCGGTGCGACCACATCGGTCTTCCCGGCCGACGAGCGCATGGCCGCGTACCTGCGTGCAACCGATCGCGCCGACATCGTGCCTCTGATGGAGCAGTACCGGCAGTGGCTCACGCCCGATCCCGAGGTGGAGTCCGATCCCGAACGCCACTACGATCGCGTGATCCGGATCGACCTGTCGGCGCTCGAGCCGCACGTCGTCGGCCCGCATTCGCCCGATCGGGCGCGGCCGATCTCGGCGCTGGCAAAGGAAGTGGCGAGCGCGGGCTCGGGCTTCGTCGACCCGATCTCGGCCGCGCTCATCGGCAGCTG
Organism: Betaproteobacteria bacterium; assembly: GCA_009377585.1. Taxonomy (NCBI): domain Bacteria; kingdom Pseudomonadati; phylum Pseudomonadota; class Betaproteobacteria; species Betaproteobacteria bacterium. Next base: position 30,392 of record WHTS01000061.1, on the reverse strand, counting down.
CACCAACTCGTCGTACGAAGACATGAGCCGCGCTGCGAGCGTGGCGCGTCAGGCGAAACAGCATGGCCTCGAAGCGCGGGTTCCGTTTCTCGTTACGCCGGGGTCGGAGCGGGTGCGCGCAACCATCGAGCGCGACGGCCAGATGCAGGCGCTGGAAGCCATCGGCGGCAGCGTGCTGGCGAACGCCTGCGGCCCTTGCATCGGGCAGTGGCGGCGTTCCGCAACAGCGGCGCCGAACACGATCGTCACGTCGTTCAATCGCAATTTCCCGGCGCGCAACGACGGGCAGGCCGCCACGATGAACTTCATCGCAAGCCCGGAAATCGTGACCGCACTGGCGCTCGCGGGCCGCTTGTCGTTCAACCCGCTCGTCGACGCGCTTGCGGGTGCCGACGGTCCGTTTCGCCTGACGCCTCCAGAGCCGGCGCCCGAAGTGCCGCCGCAGGGCTTCGCCCGGACGCGTGCCGCTTGCATCGCGCCACCGGCGGATGGCAGCTCGGTGGTGCTGCGGATCGATCCCGCCAGCGAGCGGATTCAGGCGCTGCAGCCCTGGCCGGCGTGGGACGGCGGCGATTTCCTCGCCATGCCGGTGCTCGTCAAGGCTCGCGGCAAGACGACGACCGACCACATCTCGCCGGCCGGACCGTGGCTCAGGTTGCGCGGCCATCTCGATCGCTTCAGCGACAACCTGCTGCTCGGTGCCATCAATGCGTTCAGCGGCGAGGCGGGCAAGACGTGCAACATCGTGACGGGACAGGTCGCGCTCGTCGCGGCGGTCGCGCGCGATTATCGTGCGCGCGGCGTGCGCTGGGTCATCGTCGGGGATGCCAATTACGGCGAGGGCAGCAGCCGCGAGCACGCTGCATTGTCACCGCGCCTGCTCGGTGGGGTGGCCGTGATCGCGCGCAGCTTCGCGCGTATCCATGAGTCGAACCTGAAGAAGCAGGGCCTGCTCGCGCTCACCTTCCGCGATCCCGGCGACTACGAGCGCATTGGCGAGAACGATCGCATCGATCTCGTCGGCCTGGAGGCGATGGCGCCCGGACAGCCGGTCGCATGCCGCTTGTGCCACGCCGACGGCAGTACCGAGGTGCTGCTGCTCGATCACACCTTCAGCAGCGCGCAGCTCGAATGGTTCCGTGCGGGATCGGCATTGAATACGGCGGCAAGACGCACGCCTGCAGAGGCAGTCGCAGCACCCCGACCAACCGCATGAAAGGAGAGTGCCTCGACGATTCGCATCGGTGACGCAGCTCTCGATTTCAGTGCGGACACGACCGCAGGCAGGATTCGCAGGTGTCGCGTGTCAGCAGTCCTCGACCAGCGAGCGTACGAGCTCTCGAACGCCGCCCGAAGCGATCACCATGAGCGTTATGGTGCCGTCCGCACGCTGGCCCGCTGGCCGAAGGTCGGCCGTCGCGTAAGTGACGCTGTTTTTGACACGCACGATTACTTCCACGTGTCCCCGAGCATCGGGCGGTCGCACTTCGGCTACGAGTGCGGAGCTATGCGCTTCGGCGTTGCGCGCAAAACACTCGCCCGCAGGTTGTGGAGACTGAGCAAACAGGTGCCTGACAGTGCTGGCCGATGGGTCATCCTGCACCAGCGCGCAGCCTGCGAACATCAGCAGCAGAACCGACGAAACCGTTGCTCTCGTCATATTTCGATTGTGCCTTCGCAACGTGGCCTCCGAAGGGCGGTCCGGGGTCGTGCGACGTCTTTTCGCCGGAAGGGGCGCCGAGCGGCCATATACGGACATGCGGCTGCGGTCTCCAATTGGCTAGGTGTCGCTCCCTATCGGAGGGGATAGTAATCCTGCTGGGACTTGCTGCGGGCTGCGGCAGTGAAACTCAGTCGATATCCCGAGGAACTCGTACGCGCGCCGGCGCGTAAGGGTTGGACGGGATTGCTCAGGCGCCCCTTCGACGCATCGTTCGAGATTGCGTGCGCGTGCTTAGCCCCGTAACCTTGCTGCAAGCACGTTTGCGCACAAGGGGAGGATTGTCCATGCACCATTCGCAAAACTGGAGATGCGCGATCTTGACCGCGCTTGTCGTCGTTACCGCCTTGCCCGGGCTCAGCGACGCACAAGGTTATCCCGAGCGCCCGATTCGTATCGTGGTCGGATATTCGCCAGGCGGCGGGACGGACCTTGACGCGCGCTTCGTCGCGGACAAGATGTCTTCAACCTTCAGGCAGCAGGTTGTGGTCGACAATCGCCCGGGCGCAGGCTCCATGGTCGCTACCGAGATCGTCGCCAAGAGCGCCCCGGACGGTTATACCCTGCTCGAGGCGAACGCGACGATCGCGATGCCGAGCCTGTTTCCCGATCTGTCGTTCGATATCCTCAAAGACCTCAAGCCGGTGTCCGTCCTTGGATATAGCAATCTGGTGCTGGCGGTTCATCCGTCGATGCCGGTGCGCTCGGTGAAGGACTTGATCGCGCTCGCCAAGAAGAGACCGGGCGAAATGAACTACGCCAGCGCCGGCAACGGAAGCTTCATCCACCTCGCGATGGAGTACCTGATCAGCCTGACCGGTATGAAGATCGTCCACGTGCCCTATAAAGGCGGCGCACCGGCGGCGATAGCAACGATGACGGGCCAAACCCAGATCAACTTCGGCGGACTTGGCTCGTCGCTCCCCTATGTCCAGCACCAGGCCAATGAACCGCAGGGCGCGGGCGCGTCTGCATCGAACCTTTTCCGTACGGTCCTTGACCGGCACACTGATCGAGCACAGATGTCATAATCGCTTCAAACGACGTTACGTGGAGAACTGCATGGCAAAACCCCTATGGCTTGCGATGGGCGCAATGGCGTTGCTTGCACCCGCAACCTCCTATTGCGAAGGCTACCCATCCAAACCGATCCGCATCATCGTTTCGTACGCCCCGGGTGGAAACATCGACATCAATGCGCGGGCGATCGCTCCCGGGCTCTCGAAATTTCTGGGGCAGCCCGTGATCGTCGAAAACCGCGGCGGTGCGGGAGGCAAGATCGGCGCCACTCTGGTTGCCAAATCGCCGCCTGACGGATACACGGTCCTCCTCGGCGCGCCCGGCACACTCATATCCCAGCCGGTGTTTCACGACAATGTCCAGTACCAGACGCTGCGCGACTTCGTGTTCACGTCGCGCATATCGCTCGTGGCGAGCGCGCTCGTCGTGCACCCGTCGATGCCGGTGCGCAGCGTCAAGGAGATCATCGCGTTCGCAAAGGCGCGTCCGGGGGAGCTGTTGATGGGATCGGCGGGCCAGGGTGCCGGCACCCACCTGATGGGCGAGCTGTTTCAGTCGATGGCGCACGTGAAATTCACCCACGTGCCCTACAAAGGCGCCGCCGCCGCATCGGCCGCAATCCTTGGCGGGCAGACGCATCTGGGATTCGATCAAGTCAGTTCATGCGGACCCTACATCAAGGCCGGCAGACTCCGGGCACTGGCAGTGACGACGCCGCAGCGCTCGAAGTTCTTGCCCGACGTGCCGACGATCGACGAAGCGGGGCTCCGCGGCTACGATTATTCGACGTGGACCACGCTCGCAATTCCGGCCGCAGCGCCGAAGGAAGTGGTTCAGAAGCTGCGCGATGCCGTCGACGCCGTCATTGCGCAGCCGCGCGTCCAGGAAGCGTTCGAGAAGCTCGGCGCCGAAGTCGTCGCCAACTCTGCCGAGGAATTCACGCGCAGGCTGGAGCACGATCTGGCAAGGTGGACTCGCATCCGCAAGGAGACCGGGATCAAGTTCAAGTAGGCACGACAGCCACCCCGCCCGGTACGGCAGGTGTCATACCAGGCCGTAACGAGTGGGTGACGTCTCAGGCAGCCGTGATTTTCTCCAGGGGAGTGGGCTTCGCAGCGTGCAGGGCCGGCAGCAGCTCCTCGGACATCAGTCGCATGCTGGTCAACGCGTTGGAGACCGGCATGCCGAGGAAGTGGGTGCGGAACACGAAGTGGGTCACGCCCAGTTCCTCGATGTAAGGCTGGAGCTGATTCCAGCAGTCCTCGGGTGAGCCGATCACGAACCGGTCCCCGACCAGGTCCTCGAAGGACTTGTTGATGCGCTCGTGTTCCGGCATCGCCTTGTCGCTCTCCCACCGGGCGTAGGCGTTGTACTTCTCGGAAATATACGGCGCTCCCAGTTCCATCGCTCTGGCGCGATTCTCCGCACAGTAGATTTCGATGCGGCAGGGGTTCTCCTTCGGCAGGGGTTTGCCCGCCTTGCGCCGCTCGTCCTTGTAGAGCGCCAGCCGCTCTTTGTGGGTGGCCAGAGTCGCCTTGGGGCTGTGGTAGAGACAATCCCCCAGTTGTGCAGCGCGAGCGATTGCGTTGGCATGCTTGGCAGCGAACCAGATCGGCGGGTGGGGCTTCTGCACGCACTTCAGCGAAAGGTGCGCATCTCTCAGAATGCAGGTATCGCTCTCGTAGCTCACCTTGTCCTCGGTCCAGAGCCGCTTGGCCACGGTGAGGCATTCCTCGAAGCGCTGCACCCGTTGCCCTTTGCGCACGCCAAAGGCTTCGAACTCGGCGCTACGGTAGCCCAACCCCACGCCGAATACCATGTTGCCCCGGGAAATCACGTCGAGGGTTGCGATGGTTTCTGCGGTGTAGACGGGGTTGTGCAGGGGAGCCAGCAGCAGCCCCACCCCCAGGGTCATGTCGCCCGCGTCGGCCGCCAGACGGGCGAGATAAGGCACCATCTGCAGGCCCTGGTTGCCGCCCTCGTTCAGGTAGTGCTGCCCGCTGAAGAAAGAGTCCCATCCGCGATCGCGGGCGAGCCGCAGCATCACGATCTGCTCCTCCAGGGCGCTCACCATATCCACCCCTTCGCGCTGCTGGTTACTGAGCATGATGCCCGCTTTGACTCCAGTCATATGCGTACGTCCTATGAAAAATCTCGACAAGCAATCGGTACCGTTCGCGCTCTGGCGGGAGCGACCTTCTTCCCCCATGACGAAGCGACCTCTCGCAGGCAGGAGCCTGGAAGCTTCAATGCTATCCTGGATTTCCGTGTGCGCGGGAGCCTACAGTTTCTGGATGATGTTGCTTGCGTAATCGCGCACCATCTGGTAACCGCGCTCCAACGGGAAGTTGCACATGAGCTGGCGCACGCCCTTGCGCTCCAGCTCGCGCACCTGCTCCAGCACTTCGGCCGGCTGGCCCACGATGCAGAAGCGCTTGATGACTTCGGGCGTGACGAAGCGCCGTTCGTCGGGGGCGACGTAGGCGTTGTGGCTCTCGTGCATCATCTTCTGGCGTTCTGCGGCTGGCCGCGCCATGTGGAATTCGAGATAGTCCTTCCAGATCGGCCGCAGAAACTCCGGCGGATCCTCGCCGTATTCCAGGTGCCGATCCATGCTGGAGTGCAGGGCGGTCGTGATGGCCGGGCCGAATTCGTTGACGATGCGCTCGGAGTCCACCGCCTCGCCGGGCTCCAGCACCGCGAAGTTCACCCGCACCGAGAGGTGGAAGTCGTCCAGCGGGCGGGCGTTTCTTTCCGCACCTTTCCTGACATTTGCCAGGATCTGGTCCAGCGTGCCCCCACGAGGGATGTTGGTTGTGAGTCCGTCGGCGATCTCCCCGGCCAGCGCCTGCGCCTTGGGGCCGTAGCCGGCGAGGTACATGGGGATCGGATCGCGCAGGTTGCGGTAACCCTTCTCGGTGAGCATGAAGCGAATGGTGTGCTTCTCGCCGTTGTGCTCGTGCTGCGCATCCTTGCCGTCCAGCAGATCGCGCACCGTGCGCGCATAGGTTTCGAAGCGCTGCAGCGTCATGGGCTTCCTGCCGAGCAGGCGCATGCCGGTGTTGCCGGTGCCCAGGGCCACGAAGCAGCGGCCCGGGGCGATCATGTTGAGCGTGGCCATGCCGGCGGCCAGCGTGGGCGCGAGGCGCAGTCCGGGCACCGCCACGCCCATGCCAAGCTTCATGCTCCTGGTCTGCTGCGCGGCGACGGTCAGGAAGACGAACGCGTCGGAGCGGATGAGGCCGCTGTCGGTGACCCACAGGTGGGTGAAGCCCAGCTTCTCCGCCTGCGTTACGTACTGCATTTCATCGAGCTTGGCCCAGGTGAGTCCGAATTCCATGCGGCTTCTTCCTTGTCGAAGGGCTGGCGATTGCGCATATTACCGTCTGCGTTCCGGACGCCGGGGGCGCCCGATGTGTCATGGTCGCGTCCCGTGCCTGAAAGGAAGAGCAGCAGGGCGATGGTGGCCGACGGTACGCCATCCACTACTCGATAATCGCTGCAAAATTGCGGCGAGTCGGTTATCGTCGTGATCATGCAGACGATCATCTCCGTCACGAATCTCTCCAAGACCTACGCATCCGGTTTTCGCGCCCTCAAGAACGTCGATCTCGATATACGCCGCGGGGAGATCTTTGCGCTCCTCGGACCCAATGGTGCCGGCAAGACGACGCTGATCGGAACCATCTGCGGTATCGTCAGGCCGAGCGCCGGCAGCATACGGGTCGGCGGACACGACATCGCCGAAGATTTTCGTGCGGCCCGCGCCATGATCGGGCTCGTGCCGCAAGAGCTGACGACCGACGCCTTCGAGACGGTCTGGGACACCGTGTCCTTCAGCCGCGGCTTGTTCGGCAAGGCGCCCGATCCGGCCCACGTCGAGCAAGTGTTGCGCGACCTGTCGCTATGGAACCGCAAGGACAGCAAGATCATGACCCTTTCCGGCGGCATGAAGCGCCGGGTGCTGATCGCCAAGGCGCTCTCGCACGAGCCGCAGGTATTGTTCCTCGACGAACCTACGGCAGGGGTGGATGTCGATCTCCGGCGCGATATGTGGCAGCTGGTGAGGTCGCTGCAGGCGCGCGGCGTCACGATCATTCTCACCACCCATTACATCGACGAAGCGGAGGAGATGGCGGATCGTATCGGGGTGATCAACAACGGCGAGCTCGTCCTGGTGGAGGTCAAGGCCGAATTGATGCGCAAGCTCGGCAAGAAACAGCTCACCCTGCAGCTGCAGCACCCGTTGGCGCGCATCCCGGACGCGCTGGCCGGGTACGGCTTGTCGCAAGCCAGCGACAACTCCGAGCTGGTCTACACCTACGATGCCGGCGATAGCGAGCACGACCGTAGCGGCATCGCGGCGCTGCTGCGCGATCTCGCCCAGGCAGGCATCCCGTTCAAGGATCTGCACACCACGCAAAGCTCGCTGGAGGATATCTTTCTGACGCTGGTCAAGGAGCGCCGATGAGCGCCCTCAACGTGCATGCGATCCGGGCGATCTACGCCTTCGAGATGGCCCGCACCCGGCGCACGCTGATGCAAAGCGTCATCTCGCCGGTGGTCTCGACCTCGCTCTATTTCGTCGTGTTCGGTGCGGCAATCGGCTCGCGCATACCGGAAGTGGACGGCATCAGCTACGGCGCCTTTCTGGTGCCCGGATTGATCATGCTCTCGCTCCTGACGCAGAGCATTTCCAACGCCTCCTTCGGCATCTACTTTCCGAAGTTCACCGGCACCATCTACGAGCTGCTGTCGGCGCCGATCTCCTACGTCGAGATCGTGCTGAGCTACGTTGGCGCCGCGGCGACCAAGTCGATCGTGCTCGGTTTGATCATCCTCGCGACGGCGGCGCTGTTCGTGCCGCTTCGGGTCGAGCATCCGCTATGGATGATTCTCTTCCTCGTGCTGACGTCGGTAACCTTCAGTCTCATCGGTTTCGTCATCGGCATCTGGGCCGACGGCTTCGAAAAGCTCCAGGTCATACCGCTTCTGATCATCACGCCGCTCACGTTTCTGGGCGGCAGCTTCTACTCCATCGACATGCTGCCGCCATTGTGGCGCACGGTGAGCCTGTTCAACCCGGTGGTGTACCTGGTGAGCGGCTTTCGCTGGAGTTTTTTTGGCAGCGCGGACGTGAGCGTGGTCGTGAGCCTGGCGATGACCTTGTCTTTCCTCGTGGCGTCGCTTGCCATCGTGGCGTGGATCTTCAAGACCGGTTATCGTCTGAAGTCATAGCTGCCGGACCGGGTCGAGGGTCATGTATTTTCCCCATGGTTCGCCGCGTCGGGCCGACGAAAGACTCGAAATGACATCGGGCAGGCAAAGTTTTCAGTGCACGCCGAGCGATTGATCGCCGAACCGGCGCGCGCTACAGTGACGGCCAGCGAAGGAATGACAGCAATACCCGGGACAGACGGAGGAGACCCATGAACTACGGCGTTGCGATCTTCTTTACCGACTATTCGATCGGGCCGGTCGAGATCGGCACGGCGCTCGAGGAGCGCGGCTTCGAAAGCCTTTGGGCGCCGGAGCACAGTCACATTCCGCTGACCCGCAAGTCGCCCTACCCGCAAGGCGGCGAGCTGCCGAAGAAATACTACGATGTGATGGACCCCTTCGTGACGCTGACGGCGGCTGCCACGGCGACGAAGCGGCTCAAGGTCGGCACGGGCATCTGCCTCGTCGTGCAGCGCGATCCCATCCAGACGGCGAAGTCGGTGGCGAGCCTCGACCAGATCTCCAGGGGCCGCTTTCTCTTCGGCATCGGCGCCGGCTGGAACGCGGACGAAATGGCGGACCACGGCACGACCGATTTCAAGGGCCGCTTCAAGCTCATGGAGGAACGCGTCCGGGCCATGCGCGAGATCTGGACCAAGCCGAAGCCGGAGTTCGACGGCACTCACGTCAAGTTCGGCCCGATGATGACCTGGCCCAAGCCGATACAGAAGCCGCTGCCGGTTATCGTCGGCGGCATGTATCCGCACGGTGCGCGGCGCGCCATCGCGTTCGGCGACGGCTGGATGCCGCACGCGACGCGGCCCGAATATGGGGGAAGCGATGTCCTCGCGCACCTGCCGGCGTTTCG
>WHTS01000061.1:0-21253 GCA_009377585.1 Betaproteobacteria bacterium | reverse complement strand
GGCATGACGAACCTCTGACTCAGGACAATAGATGCCACGCAGTATCGCCGCCGGTGTCGGTCTAGCGGAATACCCGTTCCGGACAACATCCGGTTTCTGGCGCTGGGTCGATCTGTGCGAGCAGGGCGGCGTCGACTCGATCTGGCAGAACGATCGCCTGGTGAGCCGCATCCCGTTTCTGGAATGCATGACTGCCCTGGCCGCGGTCGCCGGCCGCACGCGACGGATCAAGTTCGGTGTCAACGTCGTCGCGGTCGCGATGCGCGATCCGGTGCTGCTGGCCAAGCAATGCGCCACCATCGACGTGCTGTCCGAAGGCCGCATGCTGCCCGGCTTCGGCATCGGCAGCCCGAGAGGCGCCGAATGGGATGCCATGCACCTCGACTCGACCACGCGCGGCCGCAAGACGGACGAGGCGCTGGAAATCATTTCCCGGCTGTGGAAGGGTGAAGAGCTGAGCTACACGGGGACGCACTTCCGGCTGACGCGCGCCTCGATCTCGCCGCTGCCCGTCCAGGCCGCTTTTCCGATGTGGATCGGTGGATCGTCGGACGCGGCGCTGCGGCGCACGGCGAAGTACGGCACCGGCTGGCAGGCGGGATCCGAGACGCCCGAAACGGTCGGCCGCGTGATCGCCGCGATCAAGGATGCCGCGGCCAGAACGGGCCGCTCGATCGACGAGGATCACTACGGCGCCGCTTTCTCCTATCGCTTCGGCGGCCCGGACGATCCTGGCGTGGCGAAAGCAATGGAGCACTACAAGGCCCGCACCGGCCGCGACGCCGGCGCGCACTTCGTCTGCGGCGATGCTGGAGCGATCATCGAGCGGATCGCCCGCTACGTCGAGAATGGCGCCTCCAAATTCGTCCTGCGTCCGGCGGCCGCTGGAGACGAAGATATGTACACGCAGACCAAGCGGTTGGTAGAGGAGGTGCTGCCGCGGATGGCGCAGCGCTGGCCTCGGCCAGCGAAGATCCAGCGGTAAGCGGCGACGATTCCACCGTTGCGACGACGGATCGCTGCTTGTCGCCCTTGAACGATATGTCGGCTGGAGAGCTCGCGAGTCCGCCTACTTGTAGTCCTTCGGGAAGATCGTCGAGCAGCGACTGGCGTTGGTGGGCTCGGCCAGGACTTCGGCGGCGGCAGCGCGCCAGCGCGGATAGTGCGCGGCTGCCTGATGCGCTTTGAACGCGTCCTCGTCGCGGTAGACCTCGTAGAAGAAAAACCTGTTCGGGTCCGCGTTGTCCTGCAGCACGTCGAAGCGCAAGCAGCCTGGCTCGTCGCGCAGCGAACAGGTGGAATCGTCCAAAGCCGCAGCAAGGAATTTCTCGCGCATCTCCGGCTTCACCTTGAGTGGAACCACAACGGCATACATGGATTTCTCCTCTTCGGACATGATGGAACTTCACCCCACCCGCATGCGCGCGACCAGCGCCTCATCCGGATCCTGCCCCAACCCCGGTCCCTGCGGCAGCGCAAACTCGCCGTTGTTCGGGTTGATCTGATCGCCGAAGGGCGTCTCGGCGAAATCGCAGTAGTAACGCTCGATCGGTATCTCGCGCGCTGCGGCGGCACAGACATGGATCGATGCCATCAGGCCGGGCCCGAAGTAGGGCGAATGCGGCACGACCACCACGCCATGCGCCTCGCCCAGCGCGAACACCTTGCGCATTTCGGTGACGCCACCGACTTTGGTGACGCTGGGCTGTGCAATGCCGATGGCCCCGATTTCCATCAGGCGCTTGAACTCCATCAGATTCGAGCAGTTTTCCCCTGCGGCGATGGGCATGGGCGCCACGGCGCGCAGCCTTGCCAGACCCGAATGATCGTCTGGCGGATAGATCGGTTCCTCCAGCCAGGCCAGTTCCTGATCGGCAAGCTTTCGGGCCGCTGCAATCGCCTCGTCCACGGTCCAGGGGCAGGAACAATCCACCATCAGCGGCACGTCGCTACCGCACGCCCGCTTGGCCGCTCGGATGATGTCGATCCTGTTTTCGTGCAGCTTGATGAAGCGATAACCGCGCTCGATCGCTTCGCGCGTTTTTCGCTCCACCACATCCGCTGCACCATAGCGCAGCAGGCTCGCATACGCCGGCAGTGTGGTGCGCGAACTACCGCCGAGCAGCTTGTAGAGGGGCATGCCGGCGCGCTTGGCGGCGATGTCCCAGAGCGCGATGTCGAGCCCGGAAATGGCGTACACGGTCGGACCGCTGCGGCCGGTGTTGTACAGACCGCGGTGCAAATCGGCCTGGATCTGGGCGATGTTCGTGGGGTCCTTGCCGAGCGCGCGCGGCGCGATGAGCTGCGCAATCGCCGTCATCGTGCTCTGCCAGCCTGCGTTGGAGAACGCCTCGCCCCAGCCAGTGATGCCGTCGTCGGTCTCCACCTTCACCAGTACCGTATGCACGTCGGTCTTCGGTGCGCCGCCGGCGTGCGGCACGGCGTCGTCCAGTAGCATCGGCGTGCGGACAAGGATCGGTTCAATTCGGGTAATTTTCATCGGGTCACTCGGTCCCAGTCCTGCCCGTACGGGCCTATTGGCGATTCGATGGCCAAGATCGTGCCTGCTGAACCGCTGGGGTTGTTCGGAGCAGCGACAGTTCGTTTTGCCGCAGTGATTTTGCAGTAGCATAACCGGAAGCGTGAGCATTGCGCCCTGGCCCGGAAAAGCAGCCGTGTGCGTACACCCGATGACACCAATAACGAGGAGGAGATCATGCGTCAGCTCGCCTGTTTCCCGTTGTTCGCAACGCTGTTGGGATCGACCGCGCTGCCGGCGATCGGCGCCGACAGCTATCCCAGCCGTCCGGTCCGCCTCATAGTTCCATTCGGAGCGGGAGGGGGCACGGATTTCATAGCGCGCGCCCTGGCGGACAAGCTCGGGCAAGAGTTGGGCGGCAGCATCGTGGTTGAAAATCGCTCTGGCGCGGGTGGCACCCTGGGCTCGGCCTACGTGGCGCAATCGGCACCGGACGGCTACACGTTCCTGTTTACGTCCGCGAGCTACGTCTTCAACCCGAACTTCTATCCCAATCTTCCCTACGATCCGGTCAAGGATTTCAAGCCCATCACGAACTTCGCGCAGACGCCGAATATCCTGGTCGTTCATCCCTCGCTGCCCGCGAAGAGCGTGGGGGAATTGCTGGCGCTCGCCCGCAAACGCCCTGGAGAAGTTCTTGCCGGCACCGGCGGGGTCGGCAGCAACATCCACCTCACCACGGCGCTGTTCGCACACATGGCCAAGATTCAACTGACGTATGTGCCGTACAAGGGAGCCGGCCCCGCTCAGATCGGCCTCATGGGTGGGGAAGTCCCGATGTTGATGGCCGGCATCTCGTCGGCAGCCCCCTTCGTGAGAGCGGGCAGGATGCGCGCTCTGGGGGTTACCACGAAGCAGCGGGTGGACATCATGCCGGATGTGCCAAGCATCCATGAGGCCGGCGTGCCTGGGTACGACAAGGCGGGCTGGTACGCGTTGTTCGCTCCGGCGGCAGTGCCGAACGCCATTTTGACCCGCGTCTATGAGGCGGCGGCCAGAGCCCTGAAAGACCCCAAAATCGTGAAAACGCTCGCAGCCGAGGGATCTATCGTCGTCGGCAATTCACCCGCCGATTTCACCGCGTTCATCCACTCCGAGCTCAAGACGTGGTCCAAGTTGATACGCGAGATGAAGATATCGAAATGACGCGGTGATTTATGGAAAACGAACGCCTGGGAAAGTACACGATGCCCGGCATCGGCTTCGGGACGCTGGGCAATGTCGGCGATGCGGGCCGCGATCTCGTCGAAGCGGCGCTCGCCGAAGGGTACCGGTACATCGACACATCCCGGTATTACGGCAACGAGGAGGCGGTCGGGAAGGCCTTGGCGCGCTCTTCGGTCGCGCGGACCGACGTCTGGGTGACGACGAAGCTTCTGCACCCCAAGACACCGCCGCAGTCGGACCTCGCGCTCGAGCTCGACAAGAGCCTGCGCCTGCTGCAAACCGACTATGTCGATCTGCTGCTGATCCACTGGCCCAACCCGGCAGTGCCGTTGGAGTGGGCCCTGGGTGAGTTCGCAGCGCTGCGCAAGCAAGGCAAGACGCGTACGATCGGCGTGTCCAACTTCCCGGCGGCCCTGTTGCGGCAGGCCCTGGAGATCGTTGGCGACCTGGCGGCCAATCAAGTCGAGTACCACCCCTATCTGAGCCAGCGCCCGCTCCTGGACCTGATGCGCGAGCTCGGGCTCGTGCTGATCGCTCATTCGCCGCTTGCGCGCGGAACACTCCTGAACGATCCGGTGCTGCAGGAGATCGCGCAGCAGCGGCAGTTGAGCATCGCGCAAGTCGCGCTGCGGTGGCTCGTGCAGCAGGAAGGGGTCGTCGCCATCCCCGGCGTCCAGAACGTCGCACAGTTGCGCGACAACCTGAAGGTGCTCGACGTTACGCTGACGAACGACGAGATGGCCGCGATCTCGGCGCTGGAGCGCGGTACGCGTATCGTCAATCCGCCGCACAGTCCCGCGTGGGACCCCGCATGAGTATCCATGTCCGCGTGCAGCTCGCCGGGCCGGAGTTCGGTGCCGGGCATGCGCAATGATGAGGGAGGTCATCGGAAGGCCAGCTAGCTAGCGCAATCGTCACGGTCGAGCGGAGGTAATCCGGTGCCTCACCTGATCGAACCCGCCACCAGCGGTCGCTCCGGCTGCCGCGGCTGCGGCCGTCGTATCGGGCGCGGCGAGCTGCGTTTCGGCGAACGCCTGCCCAATCCGTTCGCCGAGAGCGAGATGACGTTGTGGTTTCATCCCGGCTGTGCGGCCTGCAAGCGCCCGGCGCCGCTTCTCGAGGCTCTCGCGCAAGCACCGGCGAACGTTCCCGACCGGGAAGGATTGGAGCGCACGGCGCGTAGAACACTCGCGCACCACCGCCTTGCACGCATCGACGGTGCAGAGCGGGCGCCGAGCGGACAAGCGTCCTGCCGCGCCTGCCGGCAGGCAATCACGCATGGAGGCTGGCGGATTCGCCTGGTCTTCTTCGAGGCGGGCCGCTTCTCGCCGGGGGGATTCGTGCACCTCGACTGCCGTAAGGCGTACTTCGAGACGGACGACGTTCTCGAGCACCTGCTGCAGTTTGGTTCCTCTCTGGACGACGGCGAACGCGAGTCGTTGCGGCTGGCCTGTGAAGGCCAAGCTTGAACACTGCTGCCGCTTGCGCGCGGTGACTCATCCCAAAGCTGGCGGTCGTAGCCCGCGATCGCGACCGCGACCGCTACCGCTTCACCCAGCATGTCCTGCCAGAACAGTGCGGTGGCCGGGTGTGCTGTGCCGCGCTATTTCAGCTTCTTCAACGCCGCAATGGCCTTCGTCTGGTCTTTGGCGCTGTCGCACGCGATGTAGCTCACGAACTTCCTGCCGATGGCGATTCCGCTGATGCCGCGAAAGCTGATTCCCGCCTCGCCGAGGGCACGCGCGATCTTCGCTCCCAGGCCCGGCCGGTCCGCGCCTTCGATCCTTACGGAATAAATGGTCTTGGGGCTGCCCATGCCGACTTCCCGGGCGGCGCGGGTCACTTTGGCCCCCTTGACCGGCGTCACGAACAACATGCCCTTGCCCGATTTTTCCGGCGTGCGCCGCGCAAACACCATTTCGAAGTTCGCCCCCGCATTCACGAGCGGTTCGAGCTTGTCGGCTACGCCTCCTGCGCGGTCGTCGATCCTTACCGCCCAAACTTCTGCTTTCGTTGCCGTGAGTGCCATAGCGCCCTCCTGTCGAGAATGGCCGGCGGGGGATTAAATGACGGCCTCGCCGGCCGACGTGGATTTGTGCATGAGCCGGCGCGCATTGGGCGCAAAGGCATTGCGATGATGCATGGTGCAGCGGTTATCCCACACGAGCAGGTCTCCGATCCGCCACTTGTGCTGCCACACGTATTTGTCCTGGCAAGTATGCGCCCAGATCTCGTCGAGCAGCGCTTCGCTTTCCTCGAGTGCCAGACCGAAGACGTAAGAGTTGAGGCGGCGTCCGAGGTATAGGCATTTTCGCCCCGTGAACGGATGGGTACGCACGATCGGGTGTTTCACCCCCGGTGCTTTCGACGGATCCGTTACGTCGGCGAATTCGGGACGGCGCACGCCGGCGGAATTGTGTACTTTCGAGTGATTGGCGTATTTGCCGTTGATCCTTGCTGCCAGCTCGGCGGGCATATCCTCATAGGCACTATACATGTTCAGAAACGCGGTTTCGCCGCCTTGCTCGGTCACTTCGATGGCGTGCAGCAAGCTCGCAGAAATCGGCTTTTCCGTAAACGAGCTGTCCGTATGCCAAAACGCTTCGTCGCTGCCGAGCGCCCCGAGGGGCTTGCCCTCGGCATCGACGATGTTCGAGATGATCGTGATATCGTCCGGCACTTCGTCCGGCAAGTATTTCTTGCGTCCCAGGCCGAGCAGTTGATTCGCGGCGCGCCCGGGCGGGCCGAACAATTCGCGCAGCCGCAGCAGATCGGAGAAGCTCAAGCGTTGCCCGCGGAACAGCAACACGAGGTTTTTTGCGTAGGCGTTGAAGATGAATTCGCGTTGCGCGGCGGAGATATCCTGCGATAGATCGATGCCGGTAATCTCGGCTCCCAGCGCGCGGCCCGTCGGGATCACGTCCATTGCTTGCAAAGCCTCCTCGAATCTGCGGGGGTACCCCCGCTGCTCGTGCCGAAATGATCACTGAAGAGGCGCACGTCGAGTCATTCGCACAGTGCGAAGCACGCGCACTCTCTTCAACCTGGCTGTCGATAGTAAGCTCCGGGAGGGCGACTTCGTCAAGCTGGCAGAGACGGTAGCAGCCCGGGCCGCCAGCGGCCCCGCAGTCGTTGTCGGATAGAGGACGCATTAGCAGGTGAACGCATCGTGTCCGATTTGATCGCCTGGTTCGGCCGGCGCGGCATCTACTACGGCTGGGTCATCGTCGCCGTCATGTTCGTCACCCTGTTCGTTTCCAACGGGTTTCGCTTCGCATTCGGCGTCTTCTATTCCGCGATCCTCGACGAGACCGGCTGGGGGCGTGCGGAAACGGCGGGCGTGGTTTCCGCCGCCATGATCGTCTATGCCTGCACCGCGGCGCTGAGCGGTTACCTGTTCGACCGCCTGGGCGCGCGCGTGCTCTTTCCGATCGGCGCGCTCTGCATGGGGGCGGGGCTGATGCTCTCCTCGGCGAGCGAGTCCCTGGCGGGCTTGACCGTCTCCTACGGCATCCTGCTGGGGTTCAGCTACGCGACGCTTGGATTCATTCCGCATATGGCCATCGTGCCGCGATGGTTCGATCGGCGGCGAGGGCTCGCATCCGCGGCATCGTTGGCCGGCGTCGGCCTGGGCTCCCTCGTAATCGCGGCGCTCAGTGCGGAATTGATCGTGCACATCGGCTGGCGCCACACCCTGTGGTGGTTTGGCATTGCCGCGATGGTGGTGCTGATTCCCATCAACCTCCTGTTTCATCGCCATTCCGCCGAGCGCTTTGGCCTCGCGCTCGATGGTCCGTCGCCGCGAGCCGCCGCGCGCACCGCGCGGCCCAAGTCCGACGCGACCATCCGGGACGCGGTGCGCGCTTCGGATTTCTGGCTGCTGGCCCTCGCTGTCACGATGACGGGCACGTGCACCATGATCATCGTCGTGCACCAGACGCGCATGCTGGTGGACATGGGATACGGCCTGCCGGTGGCGTCGGTCATCTTCGGCATGCTCGGTGTGCTGCGCGCCATAGGTGGCTTGATCTGGGGGCCGCTTTCCGACCGGATCGGCCGCTCGGCCGTCGTCGTCGTCATATGCGCCATCAGCCTCGTCGGGCTGGCGTTGCTGTGGCTGACGACTCTCGTTCCGGCCGAATCCGCCGGCTTGCGCATCGCCCTGCTGTCGGGCTACCTGCTGACGTTCGGCATCGGCTACAACGGCATCGCCCCGGTTTACGCCTCCGCAGTCTCCGACCGGTTCGCCGGAAAGAACCTGGGTACGATCCTCGGGCTGCTCGACCTGGGCTTCGGCCTGGGCTCGGCCCTGGGCCCCTGGTGGGCGGGCTGGATGTTCGACCGTTATGGCAGTTACGACACTGTCATTGTCGGAGTTGCACTGGGGGTGGTGTTCACCGGGCTCGGGTTGTGGGGCGCGACTCGGCGGCGGGGCGGGCAGCCGTGAAGCCTGGAGGCGGAGGCAGCACGTGTACGCCGAGCGTTCGCCTGAATTCAAGGTTCGCGCCGCTGGCCTGGATGCGAAGTTCCCAGATGTATTGATCGCGACCGGATTGGGCGCAAGCGGGTGCGCCGGCCGGGTGCGCATCACCGGACGGCGGAAGCGAATCCGGTATGTCGAACCGGACGACAGCGCTGTCCCGCCTGCCGTTGCGACGAACCGGGAACTGATGCTTCTCGCTCCAGCAATCGTTCTCGAAGATGGCGGTCCGGTTCGCCCCTATGCTTTCATGGTGGAGGCGGACGCATGCGAGCTCGGCGCCAACCCATGCGCCAGCGGCGTTCAGGGGTAAGTCGATGACGGCATCGAGACGCTTCCCCACCAATGGAGGTTCCCCCGTGAACGTCAGGCGCACGGCATCGTATCTCAGGTAGTGGTGCGTCAGCTCGGCCGTGCCGACGAGCAGCGTGACAGCGATCAGCAGGAACAATCCGGCCAGCACACCCGCGGGAACGGGGGAGGCTTCCTGATTCGCCAGGAACAGAAACAGCCAGCCAGCGAACGCAAGGAAAGGCAGCGTGACGGCCCATAGCAGCACGAGGATCCTGGGACTGGCGGCGATGATGGTATGAATATCGATCAGTCGCATGCTCCCGCTGGTGGAGACCCCGCGATCGCGGCAGATTACCATGCGCCCGAGGTGGCGCCCTTCGTTGTCATCGACGCTGGGCTCGTCGGCTGCAACGCCGAGCGCAGCCGTGTGCACAGTGCAACTTCGGGCCCACGAGCAACCGCGGGATCCGCCCGCTCAGTCCCCGCCCGCGTTGGGGTCGACGTCGCACACGACGTTGAGAAGCGCTTGGCGCTTGTTCACCATCACCGCCTTCATCGCTCGCTCCAACGCAGGCAGTAGCTGGCTCGACTCGGTGACCCGTTCTCCGTACCCACCGGAGACCTCCACCAGTTTTTCGTAGTGCTGTTCGACGCTGAAGTAGGTGAGCGGCGCGCGCTCCGAGTTAGCGGCGTAGCCGTCTGGGTTGAGCCCAAGCGTTGCGCCGCGCACTGCTTGCCAGCGCTGGTTGTTGAACACGATCCACAGGATGGGCAGTTGCTGCTCGGCCGCCACGTAGTGCGCGGAGACGGGCACGTTGTACATGTAGGCACCGTCGCCCTCGGTGCCGATGACGAGCGTATCGGGCTTGGCGAGCTTCGTGCCGAGCGCGACCCCCATGCCGTGGCCGAGTCCCGAGGCAGCTCCCGGGTTCAGCACCATGCACGGCCGGTCGACGTCGAGGTATTGCGCTTGCAGCGGCGATTCCTTGACGATGATTGCGTCCCGGGTGCGCACCTTGTTGATGCAGTGTGAGATCCAGGCCGGCGCAATGGGCGAAGAGTCTTGGCTTGCCGCGAGCTTCCTGGCCCAATTTTCTTCCAGCTTCGCGTGCTGCGCAGCGCACTCCTCGCGACGCTTCGCGATGCGGGTGGCATTGGCCTTCGCAGGCTCGGCCATGGCGTCGTTGAGCAGGCGCAGCCCGATGTCGCTCGCGCAGGCGAGCGACAGGTCCGCCGGGAATCCGCGCACGGGCACATAGGTGTACAACGGGTCCGGCGCCATGTGGATCACCTTGCAGTCGGCCGACGGGCGGACTTTCGACGGCTGCCATGGCACCGCCGTGTCGAGCACCAGGATGGCGTCGGCGGATCTGACGAACGGATCGGGATTTCCACCGGCCATCATCGGGTGGTGCGTGGGAATGGCGATATAGCGGTTGCGGTATTCGACTACGGGAATGGCATAGCGCTCGGCGAGCGCCGTCAGCGCGGGCATGACTTCCGGATTGCGGCCGGCCCAGTTGCTGATGATGACGGGATGCTGCGCCTTGGCCAGAATCGAGGCCGCCTCGTCGAGCGCCTCGGGCGATGGCGCCGAGGGCGCCGCGGGGCGCATGCGGCTCGGGCTGGTGTAGGTGAACTTCTCGAGATGGAGAGACAGGATCTCGCGTGGCAGCGAGAGATACACGGGCCCCTTCGGGTCGGACATCGAAATCGTGATCATGCGATCCACGATGGTCTCGAGCTGCTCGGCATTCCTCAGCTCGTAGTCCCACTTGACCGACTCGCGCGTCATCGCGGCCTGGTCGAACATCTCCTGCGTCCAGTGGATGTCGAGCGAGCGGTGCCCCTTCAACGTGTCCTCGTTGATTGGCGTACGCCCCGCAGTGAACAGCATCGGCACCTGGCCGCGCGCTGCGTTCAGGAGACCGTTGAGCGCGTTGGCGGTGCCGACGTTGACGTGATGCATGGTGAGTGCCGGTCGTCCCGTGGCAAGGTAGTAGCCGATCGCCATGTGTTGGGCGGTGTTTTCGTGCGGGCAGGTCACGGGCTTGGGATGCGGCAGCCCGAGCACCTGGGCCTTGGCGAGCGCCTCGATCATCGGCGCGAAATCGGTGCCCGCGCTGCCGAACAGGTAGTCGACGCCGCGGTCGGCCATCAGCGCCAGATAGGCATCCGAGACCGTTACCTTCTCCAACGTCCTGGTCGCCATCGCTGTCTCCTCCGATGCTATCGTACAGCGCACAGTAAATCCGATGGCGCCGGATGTCCACCGCGCGCATCGGCCGACCCGTGACGGTTCGAGCTGGCCAACGGGCTTGCTGCTTGCGCTGGCGTCCACGGCCGATTCGGGCGATCATTTCATCGTCCGTGCACGGGAAATTGCCGTTCGTTGCGTTTGTTGTTGGAGTCCTGCACATGTCTGACTACGAAGTCGTTCATCCGCTGGGCCGGCCGATCCGAAAGACCAGAACGCGTACCGCGCGGCGGGCGACGCTGGATGGCGCCACGATCGGAGAACTGTCGAACCACAAGTTCGACAGTGAATTCACCTTCGAGATCATCGAGCAGGAGATCCGGAAACGTTTTCCGACGGTGAAGTTCGTTTCGCACGAGCAATTCGGCGATACGTATGGTGCGCATGAAACGGAAGTGATCCGCGGGCTGCCGGGGAAGCTCGGCGATTATCGATGCGATTTCGTCATCTCCGGCAATGCCGGATGAGGCAGCTGCACGGCCGCGAGTTCGCGTGCCAGTGTCGCTGCCGAGTTGGCCGGCGTGCCAACCGTCACAATTGCGATCGACGCAGGATTCACGAGATCGGTCAAGGCGATCGGCAGGCAGGCGGGCGTCGACCTGCGCGTTGCAACCTACCCGGGCGTCATCTCGACGCACGAGCGCCCGACCATCGCCAGGAACATCGCGGAGCACCTCGTCGGCCAGATCGTTCGTCAGCTGACGGACAAGGAGACTGCGGAGGCCGCACAGGAGCTCGCTACCGGACCCGGCGACAGGGATATCGTTTTCTCGGGCACGTTCGAGCAGGTGAACGAGTATTTCCTGCGCAATCAGTGGAGCGACGGGCTTCCCGTCGTGCCGCCGACCCTGGCGAAGGTCGAGGAATTTCTCCGTTTCACCGACCGTTCGCCCGACGAGGAACTGGGCGTCCTGCATCCCAGCGTCACGGCCGCCACGGTGTGGAACGTGGCCGTCAACGGCGTGATGGCGGGCTGCCGGCCCGAGTACATGCCGCTCCTGCTGGCGATCGTGGAGGTTATGGCGGATGCGCAGTTCGGGCTCAAGCACGGCGGCAGCACGCCAGGCTGGGAAGCCATGATCATCGTAAATGGACCGATTCGCACGCAGCTCGGGTTCGATAGCGGTCAAGGCGCTCAGCGCCCCGGCAACCAGGCGAACACGAGCATCGGACGCTTCTACCGCATCTTTGCCAGGAACGTCCCGCGGTTTCTCACCGGATCGACCGACATGGCGACCTTCGGTCAGAATTTCAGGACGGTCATTGCCGAAAACGAGAGCGCCTGCGCGGCAATGGGCTGGAAGCCGCTGCATGTCGGCCGCGGCTTCGATGCGCAGGAAAACGTCGTCACGATTCTCTCGGTGCGCTCGGCGAGCGATCCGTTCACCACCGCGGGCGAGGCGCCGCAGCGGCACCTGGATTACATCGTCGATTGGGCCAAGCGGATGATCGAGCCGTACCAGAGCTCGCGCGGCTATGTGGAGACGCACGTGCTCGCGCTCACGCCGGTGATCGCGGCGCTGCTTGCCAAGGCCGGGTATTCGAAGCAGGACGTCTCCGAATACATCAAGCAGAAGGCGCTGGTGCCGGCACGCTATTACGAATGGAGCATGCTGCAGGCCGACCATCATGTACCGGGGACGACGCTGGACGACCTGGTCGCGAAAGGCGAGCTGCCGCCGGCCTGGCGGGTCTCCGACGATCCCGATCGCCTGGTTCCGCTGCTGCTGCCGCAAAGCGAGTGGCTGGTCGTGGTCGCCGGCGATCCGCTGCGAAACCGCTCCTGCATCTATCGGCAGAACTTCAAGCAGGGCTATGCTACGAGCAAGAAGGTTATCCTGCCGCCGAATCGGAAGGCGCTTGTAAGCGCGTGATCCGGTCCCGCTAGTCCATCATTTTGATGTTCGCGGCCTGATCAGCGCGCAAACGCATTAGCGCAGCATTCGTTCAATCGACGCTCCTGCGTGAAGTCGCATGGTCGATCGCGGCCAGATCATCCGGGGTCAATTGCCAGTCGACGGCGCGTGCATTGAGCTCCACCTGCTCGGGAGTGGTTGCGCCCGCGATGATGCTGGCGAGCAGCGGACGTGATGCCAGCCAGCTCATGGCCAGCTCCAGCAGGCTGTGGCCACGCGCTTCGCAATACGCGCTGAGGCGCTCCAGGACTTCCCAGTTGGCATCGCGCAGGCTTTCCCCAGCCCTTTGCTGGCGGCACACACGATCGCTTTCTTGTCCTCGAGCCCTAAGTGCATGGTTGTGTTCTCCGTGCCGTTGATCGGATCGGCCACCCGCAGTGATGCGAGTTGCCAGGGTGGAAGATTGTAAGATGGCGAGGTCTCGCACCGTATAACCTTGGAGGCCGCACCAATGTCCGAGCCCGTTCGCATCAAGGATATTCCAGAAAGCGAGCTGACCCCCGAGCAGGCGAAAGTATTCAAGGACCTCGTCGCCGGGCGCGGTCGTCTGCTGACTCCCTACAGGATCTGGATCCACTCGCCCAGGCTCGCCGCGGCACTGGAGACGATCGGCACCTTTCTCAACAAGAAGAGCTCGCTGTCGGAGCGCGAGGTCGAGCTGGTGATCTGCATCATCGCCAATCATTGGAAGGGCGAGTACGTCTGGACCGTGCACACCAGGACCTGCGTCAAGCTCGGGATTCCGCAGACCGTATTCGACGCCATCCGTGCCGGTCGGGAGCCCGAGCTCGACAACGAGCGCGAGCGCGCGGTCTACGACCTGACGAGAATCGCGATGGTGCCGGGCGCAGGCCCGGACGAGGTCTTCGACCGTGTCGAAAAGGTACTCGGCCGCAATGGCATCGCCGAGGTCCTGGCGCTGCTGGGGTACTACAGCTCGGTCGCGATGGCGGTGAAGCTGCACCGCGCGCCGATTCCCAGCTGACAGCGCAATGGGTGCTCGCAGCGTGGAGCATCCATTGTTGGCGGTGAGAAGCGGTAGGTGCGGATGGTTGCGCTGCACACGTTCGAGAGGTAATGACATGGATGCTCGCCGCGGCAGCACGCTACACTTGCGCCCAACGCTCACCAAGAACTGGAGGAGGACCCGTATGAGACTGCGTGCAAACCAGGCGCTGCTTCTTGCGGCGTCGATATCCGCGTTGACTGCTCAAAGCGTGCTGGCGCAGGACTATCCCACCCGCCCCGTCAAGTTG
This sequence comes from Betaproteobacteria bacterium, assembly GCA_009377585.1. NCBI lineage: Bacteria > Pseudomonadati > Pseudomonadota > Betaproteobacteria > Betaproteobacteria bacterium. The sequence goes on along the minus strand of WHTS01000061.1, from coordinate 7,344 downwards.
ATCGCGGCATCCTCGCCGGGCGGCACGAGCGACATCCTGGCGCGCCTGATGGCGCAACAGCTCACCACCGAGCTCGGACAGCAGTTCGTGGTGGAGAACCGCGCCGGGGCAAGCGGAATCATCGGCACCGATTTCGTGGCGAAGGCGGCGCCGGACGGGTACACGCTGCTCCTGATCCAGCCCTCGCTCACGATCAATCCGCACATCTTCGCGAAAATGCCATACGACGCGGTGCGCGACTTCGCACCCATTTCGATGGTCGTGGACGTGCCGCAGATCGTGTCGGTCCACCCTTCGGTTCCGGCCCGGAGCATCAAGGACTTGATCGCCCTTGCCAAGGCCGATCCCGGCAAGGTCACCAACGGCTCGCCGGGCGCGGGGACGCATCCTCATCTTACCTCGGAGCGGTTTCAGCAAGCGGCCGGCATCAAGCTGCAGCAGGTTGTTTACAAGGGCATTGGGCCCGCCTACATTGCACTGATCTCGGGTGAAGTCGCGATGACGTTTTCCGCCGTCTCATCCGCGATGCCGCACGTCAAGGGTGGGAAGATCCGCGCGATCGGGGTCACCACGCTCGAACGCCTTCCGGCGCTGCCTGAGGTGGCGCCCGTGGCCGAAAGCCTGCCCGGTTTCCAGAGCTCGCAATGGTTCGGGATCCTCGCGCCGGCCGGCACGCCGCGGCCCATCATCGAGCGCCTGCACCAGGCGATCGCCAGCGCTTCCCGAGCGCCCGAAGTGCAGAAGAGGTTCGCAACGATGTCGATGGAGACCGTCGCCAGCACACCGGACGAGTTTGCCAAAGTCATCCGGGAGGAAATCGTCACGTGGGGTAAAGTGGTGAAGGCGGCCGGCATCAAGCCGCGCTGAGGGCGGCCACGGTGCGTGGCGGTGGTTGTGCCAGAAAACCGTCAGGCGCTCGATCAAGGACGAGTGTGTCGAGGGGATCAATTGGCGAATCAAGCGCAATCCGCGCAGGCGGACACGGTGACGCTCATCGCGCCGGGGGGCATTCGGGCGCCGATCGAGAGAATGATTCCGGACGTCGAGCGCAAGACCGGCCACACGGTCGTGGCAACGTTCGGTTCGGGCGGCGGCACCAAAATGCGGATCATGAGCGGCGAGGTGTTCGACGTGCCCATCGTACAGCCGCCATTGTCGGAGGTGCTCGCCACCGGCCATGTCGTCGCCAGCACCGAGACGCCGCTGGCAGTGGCTCCGGTGGCGGTAGCGGTGCGCAAAGGCGTGGCCATGCCGGACATTGCCACACCTGATGCGGTAAAGAAGATGTTGCGGGCCGCGAAGTCGGTCGCTTATCCCGATCCGGCGCGCGGGGCGGCCGCGGGTGCGAGTTTCGATGCAACGCTCGAGAGACTCGGCATCGTGGAACAGATGCAGCCGAAAATCGTGCGCGCACAAGGTGGCGCCGGTGCGATGGCGCTACTCGCAAAGGGCGAGGTGGACATTGGTGTGACGTTCTTGAGCGAAATCCACGATCCGGGCGTGGCAGTCGTTGGCCTGTTGCCGAGTGAGATTTCGAAGCCGACGGCGCTCGTGGGCTATGTTTCCACGCACGCCAGGTCGCCCGCCGCTGCCAGAGCGCTGCTGATGTATTTGTCCTCACCAGAAGCCGCGGACGTGTACAAAGCGCTCGGCATGGTGCCGGGTCGCTATTATTGATCGTTCCGTATTGGACGACAGTCCAATACGGACGCGACGCTCCCCTCTCCCCCCGGGAGAGGGGTTGGGGGTGAGGGACGAGCGTGACATGAAATAGGGAACGCTCGATAATAGGAGGAGCGCATGATCACCGACGCACAGGTCCATATCTGGAACGCGAATACGCCTGAAGAGCCATGGGGTCCGGGAGCAGATTCGCACCTGCCTGATCCCATGCCTGCCGAGCGCATGCTCGGGTTGATGGACGAAGCCGGAATCGACCGTGCCGTCATTTCCCCGGCCGGTGTCGCCCCCAATCGCAGCCCGGCCTGCGCGCAGGCGGCAGCGGCCAAGTACCCCGAACGCTTTCGCGTCATGGGCTGGTTCATTCCTAAACTGCCTGAGCAATACGAGCTGCTGCCGCGCTGGCTGGAGCAGCCCGGCATGTGCAGCCTGCGCCTGTCGATGAACGAACCCGAGCACCAGAAGCTGCTGGCCGAAGGCGGCTTCGAGCCAGTATGGAAGGCGTGCATCGACCAGGATATGGCGGTCGCCGTCTGGACCCGCAGCGGCCCGGCCCTGATGGAGCCGGTGCTGAAGAAATATCCGAATCTCACCTTCATCATCGATCACTTCGCCTGGGCAACGCCCGGCGAGGCGCGCGAGAGCAAGGTGCAGGCCATGGAATCCCTCGCGCGCTTTCGCAACGTACACGTGAAAGTGTCGTCGTTGCCGCTGGTGTCGGGCAGCGCGCCGCCCGAGTACGAGGACCTGCACCCGCTGATCAAGCGCGTGCACGCGGCCTATGGCGCCGAGCGCCTGATGTGGGCCTCGGATCAGACCCAGACCATGGGCAAAAAGCGCGGCACCTATGCGCAGAATGCCGACATCATCCGCAAGTATGCGGCGGCCTATCTACCGGTAGCCGACGTGCAGATGATGATGCACGGCACCGCGGCCAGGGTGTTCAAGTGGCCGGCGGAGTAAGTCGATCGAGCACCTGGACGCTACGCGGTCTGTCGTTTCGACAGGCTGCATGCTTCCGCGGGGAATCATTCAGTCCGTAGCCGGCGCCTTGCCGAACTGGGCCTCGAGTGCCGGGTCGAACTTCCCGTCGATCAGAATGTAGAGCATGCGCACCGGCTTGCCGGAGCGGTTGCTCCAGGCATGGTTGGTGCCGCGCTGGATCACGATGTCGCCCGCCTTCAGCACGATGTCCTGCTCATCGAGGAGCATCGTGATCTCGCCTTCCAGAACCACCGCATAGTCCAGCGACTCGGTTCGATGCATGAACGGGTGGCGCCCGTTTTCATGGAACGTAGATGCCGACTCGTTGCCGCCCGACTTGAAGAACTCTTGCACCTGAGCGGGCGTAAGAGTCTTGAAGAAATCGGGCTCCGGCGGGATCTCGGCGATGCGTATCTTGGTGCCGTCAGGCGGGGTGAAGTCGCGCGGCCCCTGCGTGGGATCGGGCTCCTCGGCCGAGATCGGCACGGGCATGGCAGTGGTCTTCCAGATGTCCGTAGAGCGGTGGCCCGGGCGGTTGGGATGCGACTTCACGGAGGTCGCAGGACCGTCGGAAATGACGATCGCTTTTCCGTTCTTGTCGTGGCCGGTGACGACGCGGCGAATGCTCATTTTCGTCCCTTTCTGTGTGGAAGAAACGTTGCGCCCGGCTGGCTCATTGAGCCTGCACGCCAGCCAGTCGCACCATCTCCGCGAATCGCTTGACGGCGTCGGCAACAAATGGCGCGAACTCGGCCGAGGTGCTGCCGACCGGATAGAGCCCGAGCTTGCCGATCCGCTCGCGCACGTCGGACTGGCCCAGCGCCTTCAGTATTTCGCCCTCGATGCGCGTGCGCAGGGAAGCGGGCGTCCTGGCGGGCGCGAACATGCCATGCCAGCTGACATTCATCCCGGTGGGCGGCCCGCCCGCTTCGGTCAATGTCGGCACGTCGGGCAGGAAGGGCGCCCGCGCCGGCGCGTCGTAGGCGAGCGGCCGCAGCCTTCCCGACTGAATATGCGGAAGTCCCAGCGTCGAGGTTGCGAACATCACCTGTATCTCGCCGGCGACGAGCGCCGCGAGCGACGGCCCGGCGCCCTTGTACGGCACATGCACCATGTGTCCACCGATGCGTGAATTGAACAGGGCGGTCACGAGATGGGTCGTGTTGCCGATGCCGGCCGAGCCGTAGGAGAGGCGGCTGTCGGGCGTGCGGGCAGCCGCGATCAGCTCCTTCACGGTGCGCACCGAAAGCGATGGGTTGACTGTCACGATGTGCCCACCCCCTTGGGAGATCTGGGAGAGCGGAGCGAAGTCCTTGAAGATATCGTAAGGAAGCTTGCGGTAGATGGCGGGATTGACCGCGAAGGACGCCGATGTAGAAGGACGCCGATGTATAGAGCAGCGTGTGTCCGTCCGGCGCAGCTCTTGCGACGATGTCGGCACCGATGACGCCGTTTGCGCCGGGACGGTTGTCGACGATGAACTGCTGCCCCGTCTGCCGCGAGAGCTGCGTCGCGACGAGCCGCCCCATCGTATCCGGCCCGCCAGCGCCGAAACCGACGACCACGCGCACGGGGCGCGCCGGCCACGAGTCGGCCCCGTTCGCGCCGCTCGTGGCGATCAGAAACAGAATCCCTGCCAGAGTTCTAAGCGCCGTGTACATCGGATGCCTACCTCTACCGGGTGCGCATGGCGTACGGCTTGCCGCCACGCCAGATTGCCCGCCTCCTGCGGGGCGAGGCCCGTTTGTGCTGCAAGATAGCAGGAATATTGATCAGGTAAGCGGGCGGCACGGCAGATCGATGTACGACGGGGTCGTAACGCCGTGGTGAACGACATTGCGAGCGACGCGCATATCGGCTGCCGTGTCGCCTGCGAGCAGGGGATGCCCGCTATTGGTATTGCGAGCACGTCGTGGAAAATTGCTGCTCATGATATCGACTTCGATTCGATGGCCCGCGCGGATCGTGTGGTGGATGTGGGCAAGACTGATGACCAGCCGGACGGTATCACCGGGAACCATCGGTTGCGCAGATCCCGATTCGCGATCTCGAAACATCGCACGCGCGACGCCGTCCATCAACAGCAATGCGCGACCGTCCGCTCCGACTTCGATCAGCTTGGCGACGAAGTCCGTATCCGGACAGTCCGATTCGACATGCAGCGTCACGATCACTTCCCCTGCGATCGTCGTATCGGTCTCGAGAGGCGCGCTGCGGTAGACAAGTCCGTAATTCTCCAACGCTCGTGCGGGGCGTTGATCGCGCGGGCCGGCATCGATCAGCATGTTGCGTCCGCCAAGCGTCGGAATCGGGAAGCGCGGATCGTAGCGGTAGCTGCGCGGCCCGCCCCCCGAGCCCTCGGCGGATAAGTTGCCGTCGCCACATAGATAGTATCTGCGCGGGGTCACATCGCGCGGCGGCCAATGCTCGGCGTAGCGCCAATCATCCGCGACATACGCGGACGTGTCTTCAATCCACGCACGCGGCGAATAGTACACGCGGCCCGCGTCCATGATTGCGTTCGGTTCATCCTTTAGCCAATGGTCGAACCACTCGAAATATGGATCGCGTGGCCAGAAGTTGCTTTCGTAGATGAAGTAGTGATGGTTGGGTCCGATCCAGAGCAGCTGGTTTCCGACGCGCGCCCGGATGTCATGGAAGGCGCCGATCACGCTGGTCTGAAAGATGTCGTACCAGGTCGTGGCATGGAATCCCGGGATCGAGATCGTGCGCCGGAAATCGTGCCGAGCGCGAAACGCGTCGGGAGCAGGATGGGAAAGGATCTCGTCGAGAAACGGCTGCCAGGTCGCGAAGTCTGGATAATTCAGTAGAGGCAAATGCATCCAGTCCTCGCTGCCGACGAAGGGAGGATCGGTGCGGCTTGCGGCCTCCAGGCGGGCACAACGCGCGCTGGCTGCTAAGGCGATGCGCTCGAGCGCTGCAGCAGTGATGCCGAATCGACGCATGACGGCCGCGCGATGCGAGCCCGAAAGGCCGGGAATATTGCGCGCGACCCATAACCAGAGCCTTTCCAGCTCGGCATTGGCCTTGCCTTCGGTGGAGGTGATGCCGTAGGGTGTCCGTTGCAGGATCACCGGCCACCGCGGTCCCGCCTGTCTCGGCAGATAGACGAACGTATTGAGCTTCACGCCATCGCGCATGGGCACCATGGCCTGAATACAGTGAATGTCGCCGGCAGCCTGCATCGGTTGCTCCGATACTACTTTTTCTCCTCCCAATCCCACGGCGGCACAGTCCATCCGTGCAGGTCGTATTCACTCATGCACCGATCTGCAAGAGCGTTGAACTCGTTGAGATGGCCTTTGATGCGAGCGAAATTCACGACATCGAGCCGGATCTGTTCGTTGTTGCCGGCATAATTCCGCTCGTACAGGGCGTGGCGCGCGCCGAACTCGGTGCCAATGGCGTCCCAGATCAGCTTGAAGAGCTTTATGCGCTGTTCGGCGGTGCTGTCCGAGCCACGATAATACTTATCGATCAACGGGCGCAGATCGTCGTTGAGCAGTTCCTTGTAGCTCGACGGCGCTGCCAGCGGGCTGCCGCCGAGGAAAGTGGAAAACAGTGAATGGATCTCGGCCCAGCAGTGGTGGGAGAAAAGGCGCATCGTGGCGGCGTGCTCCGACTTCGGGATGACCGATGTCCCCGGGCCGGGCTGCGTATCGAGGCAGAGCGTCGTCGTCAGCGCCCAGATCAGGTTGCGCCAGCCGATGACATCGCCCAATGCCGCCTGCACGCCGCGAAAATCGTCCGTACCGTTGGCCGCAATGGCCTTGGCGAAGAGCCCCGCCATGAAATCCAGCTTGACGCCCAGGCGCGTGCCCGCTTGCAGGTTGTATCGGTTGAAGAAGCCAGAAGCCCGGTAGAAGGCATTCGCCTTCTCGACGTCGCGGTAGATGAGGATGTTTTCCCACGGGATAAAGGCGTTGTCGAAGACCAGAACCGCATCGTTCTCGTCGAAGCGGCTCGACAGCGGGTGATCGAAGGGGCTGATTGCCTTGTCCTCATACGAGCTGCGGCACAGCAGTTTGGCACCCTGAGTATCCATGTCGGCGATGAATACCAGAGCAAAGTCTTCCGCCTTGCCCTGAGCCAGGTGGACGGAGCTGTTCTGGGCCACGAACGTACCGTGCGTAATGGCCGAGCCGGTCGCCAGCATCTTGGCGCCGCTGACGATGATGCCGTCGTCTCGCTCCTTGACCAGGTGGACGAAGACGTCGGCGACCTCGTGCACCGGCTTTTTGCGATCCACGGGCGGGTTGACGAGCACGTGGTTCAGGAACAATGCGCGCGAGGCAAACTTCTTGTACCAGATGAGGGCGTTGTCGCCGAACGGCGCGTAGAACTCGGGGTTGGCGCCGAGGCTCGCCATGAACGCCGCCTTGTAATCCGGCGTACGGCCCATAAAGCCATAACTGAGCCGTGCCCAGGCCGCAATGGCTTCCCGCGCCGCAAGCAGTTCCTCGGCGGACTTGCTCGGCGCAAAGAATTTGTGGGTGCGGATGCCATAGTCATCGACCGTGGTGAGCAGATCGCGCTGCGCCGGGTCGTGCAGCGTGTCGTACAAGCGTGTGATGGAGCGTGCGGCATTGCGGAAGGCAGGGTGCTTGGTTACGTCCGGCACCCGCTCGCCGTAGATGTAGACCTCACGCCCATCACGCA
>WHTS01000060.1:7718-35747 GCA_009377585.1 Betaproteobacteria bacterium | reverse complement strand
TGGTGCATTTATCCGCGGCGCGCGCGACGTGAATGCTCAGATCTACAGCAATGTTGCGCGCTACTTCGCCCGAAAGGGGCTCCTCGGCATCAATGTCGGATATCGGCTAGCTCCCGAAGCTCGCTATCCCGACGGATCCCTGGATATCGGCGCGGCGGTCACATGGGTCAGTGCACATGTCCGAGACTACGGTGGCGATCCCGAACGCATCTTTCTGGTGGGTCACTCAGCCGGCGGCACGCACGTCACCACTTACGTTGCCGATCCGCGCGCCCGCCCTGCCGAGGGTCACCGCGTCCACGGGATCGTGCTGCTCAGTGCCAGGCTGCGAATCGAAGCGCGACCGGACAATCCCAACGCAGCCGGTGTCCGCGCCTACTACGGCGATGACTCGGCGCTGTACGAAGAACGGTCCCCCGTGACGCACGCAGCCAACATCGACGTCCCGGTGTTTATCGTCACGGCAGAATACGACAATCCCTACCTCGACGTTTACGGGGTGGAGCTGGCGCACCGCCTTGGCGAATTGCACAAGCGCGCGCCCCGTTTCACGCGTATGACGAGGCACAACCACATCTCGCTCGTGGCGAATTTCCATACCGACGAGGAAATTCTGGGGCTCGAGATCCTCGACTTCATCGAGCGCGGCTGAGAGGTACGCTTGGAATTGTCTGGCCGCTATTTCACTATGCGGACCGAACTGCCATTCGACGTAGTAGCGTAATGGCGTGCGGGTACAATGGGCCAATCGCATCGATGGTCAGGCAAACACTTGGACGATTTTCGGCGGATGAACGACGAACGGCTTTCCCATTACGCGGCGACATGGGAGCCGGGTACATGGCGTCGCACGATCGCCGAGCAGGAATTGCGACGAAGACACGGACGGTCCCAACGTCCTGTCCCGTGGATTGTCATCGGGGCTTGCGCGGCAGCCCTACTCGTTACGGTTGTGGCGCTCTGAATAGCAGGTAGACCAAGCGCAAAGAGCGCGATCGCCTCCCATCGACACCGCCAGTCATTGCGATTCCGCGCGCACGGTAACGGCGGCGCGCGCGAATGGTTTTGCTTATGCGGGCATAACGTTTATTTCTGATGCTTGCCCTGTTCCTCTTTTAGAATCGCCAGCTTACGAGGGGAGCCGCGATGTTCACCAGCAATCCGTTCGCCGGCATTTCGCCGTCCATTGCGCCTGGCGTGATGCAGGCGTTCGTCATCCTGATGATCGTCCTGGTCGCAGCCGGGACCCTGTTCGACATCCTGCACAAGGGCAGCGCACGCTACTTCTTCGAGAACTGGCGCAGGTCGAAGACTCGCAGCACCAAGGAAATCTCGGGCGGGGAGATGGTCTCGATCGCGGTTCAGACTGCTGTCGTGGACGTGCTCACCTCGGGCGAGTTCTGCAACCAGCGGCGCCGCATCGCACATCTGCTTACGATGTACGGCTTCGTGCTCTACGTCGTGACCACCGCGATCATGGTGTTCTGCTATCCGACCCCGGTGACACCGACACCCCCGATCCTGCCAGTGCTGTGGTGGCTCGGCGGCCTGATGGTCTGCACCAGCGGCTACTGGTTCTGGTTTTTCATCCGCGTCGACGTGGCGGCGGAGGGCAACTCGCCGTTCCGGCTGATGAAGGCGGATCTGTTCATCCTCTCGCTGCTGGCGAGCGTCACGCTGGGGCTGATCTGGGCATGGTTGCAGGCGAACGGCATCGCGGGCGCGAGCGCGGTGTTCGGGCTCTACATCCTCGCCACGGTGGTGCTGTTCGGCGGGGTGCCCTGGTCCAAGTTCGCACACATGTTCTTCAAGCCGGCCGCGGCCTTCGAGAAAAGGCTGTCCGAAGCCAACGGCACGGTCCAGAACCTGCCGACGCTGACCCGCGACGACCCCGAGCAGCAGCAAAGGCATTCCATGGAGCTGCTGCGCGATGCCCCCATGGACATGGGGCTCGGCATCAAGCGCGAAGCGCCCCGTCACTATTAGTCAACAACAGCCCGCAAGTTCTGCCGGAGCTGATCAAGGAGCCGATTCATGCCTACCTTCGTCTATATGACAAGGTGTGACGGATGCGGACACTGCGTCGACATCTGTCCGTCGGACATCATGCACATCGACCCGACCTATCGCCGGGCCTACAACATCGAGCCGAACATGTGCTGGGAGTGCTACTCCTGCGTCAAGGCCTGTCCGCAGAATGCGATCGATGTGCGCGGATATGCCGACTTCGCCCCGCTCGGTCACAGCGTTCGTGTCGATCGCGACGAGCGTAAGGGCACGATCGCCTGGAGGATCAAGTTTCGGGACGGCACGGAGAAGAACTTTCTGTCTCCCATCACTACGAAGCCCTGGGGGACGGCGATTCCCAAGCTCGCCGATGTTCCCGCGCCCAGCAAGGAAATGCGCGACGGCCAGCTCTTGTACAACGAGCCGAAATATATTCGCCTGGATGACGGCGGTCTGCGTACGCTCGAGGACGCCGGCCTCAAGCTGAAGAAAGGCGTGTACTACTGATGGCCTACGACACGATCATCGAGGACGGCATCGATATTCTGGTCGTCGGTGCAGGTCTCGGCGGCACGGGTGCCGCATGGGAAGCCAGGTTCTGGGGTCAGGACAAGAAGATCGTCATCGCCGAGAAGGCGAATATCGATCGCTCCGGCGCGGTCGCCCAGGGCCTGTACGCCATCAACTGCTACATGGGCACCCGCTGGGGCGAAAACAATCCCGAGGACCATGTTCGCTATGCCCGCATCGACCTGATGGGGCTGGTGCGGGAAGACCTGCTGTTCGACATGGCCCGTCATGTCGACTCCACGGTGCACCAGTTCGAGGAGTGGGGCCTGCCGATCATGAAGAACCCGGAAACGGGGCACTACCTGCGTGAAGGCCGGTGGCAGATCATGATCCACGGCGAGTCCTACAAGCCCATCGTCGCCGAGGCCGCCAAGAAATCGGCGGACAAGGTCTTCAACCGCATCTGCGTCACCCACCTGCTGATGGACGAAAGCAAACCAAACCGGGCGGCCGGTGCCGTGGGCTTCAACGTCCGCACCGGCAACTACCATGTCTTCAAGTCGAAGACCGTGATCTGCGGCGCGGGCGGCGCCTCCAACATCTTCAAACCCCGTTCAACCGGCGAAGGTGCCGGCCGCACCTGGTATGCGCCCTGGTCGTCCGCGTCCGCTTACGGACTCATGATCGACGCCGGCGCGAAGATGACGCAGATGGAAAACCGGATCGTGCTGGCGCGCTTCAAGGACGGTTATGGGCCGGTCGGCGCCTACTTCCTGCATCTGAAGACTTACACGCAAAACGGTCTGGGCGAGGAGTACGAGTCGAAGTGGTTCCCGGAGCTGCAGAAGATGGTCGGCAAGGAGTATCTGGATCCGGAGGCCTCGCACCTGACCCATCGGCCGATCCCGACCTGCTTGCGTAACCACGCATTGATCAGCGAAGTGAAAGCGGGCCGCGGCCCCATTCACATGGTGACCATGCAGGCCTTTCAGGATCCTCACCTGGAAGAGGTGGGTTGGGAAAACTTCCTCGGCATGACGGTAGGGCAGGCTGTCCTGTGGGCCGCCACCGACGTGGATCCCAAGAACGAAAATCCGGAGCTCACCACGTCCGAGCCTTACGTCATGGGCTCGCACGCGACCTGCTCGGGCGCCTGGTGCTCGGGTCCCGAGGATGTCTCCCCGTCCGACTATTTCTGGGGCTACAACCGCATGACGACGGTCGAGGGTCTGTTCGGTGCCGGCGATGCCGTCGGCGGTACGCCGCACGCCTTCTCATCCGGCTCGTTCACGGAAGGCCGTCTTGCGGCGAAGGCGGCGTGCAAGTACATCGACGACGGCAAGGCCGAAGGCATCGTCGTATCCGCTGCGCAGATCGAGCGCCGCGGGAAAGAGATCTACAAGCCGCTGGAGCATTACAGGATCTACCGCAATGCGGTCGTGGCGGGCAGCGTCAACCCGCACTTCATCAATCCGCAACAGGGACTGGATCGCCTGCAGAAGCTCATGGACGAGTATTGCGGCGGCTATACCGTCGGTTACATGACCAACGAGAAGCTCCTGAACATCTGCCTCAAGAAGCTCAGGATCATGGAAGAAGATCTCGAGAACCTGGCCGCCCAGGACATCCACGAGTTGCTGCGGGCGTGGGAGTTGAAGCACCGTCACCGGGCGGCCGAGTGCGTGACGCAGCACACGTTGTATCGCAAGGAGACCCGCTGGCCGGGCTACTACTACCGGGGTGATGCGATGAAAGTGGACGACGCGAACTGGCACGTGCTGACGGTTTCGCGCCGCGATCCGGAGACCGGCGGGTACACGATGGAGAAGGCGCCGTGCTATCACCTGGTTTCGGACGGCGAGTGAGCTCCGGATCGGAGTGGCGCGCGATGGTCTTTCGCCTGCGGGATGAGTGCTGACATGGCGGGTGTCTCGAGCGCCGCAGAACCGGTGTCCTCCGGGCACGTGGAGACTCGTGTGAACATCATCGACAAGACCGACGATGAAATATGGGCCGCGGCCGATCCGTTGTGGCGCGATCTCCTCAAGCATTCCAACGAAGGCAAGTACGAGGAATTCGTCAGGAGTTTCGCCAAGTCCCTGGCGCTGGCCATGAACCAGGTCGTGGTGAACCATCAGTTCGCGAACAGCGAGCTCGCCAGAAGCCTGTCCGACGATTTCGACCGTCTGGGCATCATCCGCCGGGGCGAGCACGTCACGGTTCTGTACCGTCAGCGCAGTACCAGGAAGCAGGGCGAGTGGCTGGGTCGGCTGGTTCTCGGCTACGAGAACGGAGAGGTCAGGATTTTCGCTGCCTCGATTTTCTGAGCGGTTCGTTGAGACGTGCCATGAGTGAAGGCATCCGGGAAGGCAAGTTCGTCGAGCTGACCTACAAGGTGACCGACAGGAAGTCCGGGCACGTCCTTACTCGGGTGGAATTCCCGCTGGGCTATGTCCATGGGCACGACGAAATACTCGCCCCGTCCGTCCACATGGCGCTGGAAGGCAAGTCCGCCGGCGACGTCATCGAGGTGCCGATCGACGGCAACCGGATCTTCGGCCCCCGGGATGAGTCGCTGGTGTTCACCGATCACATCGAGAATGTGCCCGAGGCGTATCGGCAAATCGGCACATCCATTCTCATGGAGAACGACAGGGGCCAGACCCGAAGCTTCCTGGTGACGCGGATGGACGAAAAGACATTGACCGTCGACGGCAACAATCCGCTGTGCGGCCGGGACGTCGTCTTTACGCTCGAAGTTCTGAGCGTGCGCGACGCGACGGACGAGGAAACGCGGGCCGGTCAGACAATCGTGGCGGGTGCCGATGTCCCCCCGTCGCTGATGCGGCCGGTCTGAGCAGTGGTGGCGGATGCCATCGGACTCCATTCCCGTCTTTGAGACTGCAATTCCGAATACGCGGCAAGAGAGATGACTCATGAGCGATGAAAAGAAGGTTCCGACCAAGGTTCCGGAGGGCCATGCGCGGTTTGTGACCACGCGCCAGATGGCCCCTAACGAGGATGGGTTCGTGGGTTACGAAACCGTCTGGGAGCCGTTCCAGAAGGAAGCCGAATACAAGACACCGAAACAACCGTAGACGCCGCGCGAGCGCGTGATCACTATGCGCATGTGTTCCGCTCTCGGTTCGAGCCCGACACGGCATCGCCGGCAGGCTCTCGATGTCGATGTAGTTGGGGCCGCGTGAGCCAGGAGGACTACAACCCATGAATCGTTCGATGCGTTTTCTCTTCGGCGTGCTGATCGGGTTGGGTGTGGCGATTCAAGCGTTCGCGCAGGCTTGGCCTTCGAGGCCCATACGCATGGTGGTGAATTTCGCCGCCGGCGGCAGCACCGACGTCATCGCCCGTTCGGCCGCGCAGGGCCTCCTCGAAGCGCTCGGCCAGCAGGTGGTCGTCGACAACCGCGTCGGAGCGGGCGGCAACATCGGGCTCGAGGTGGTCGCGAGAGCGGCGCCCGACGGATACACACTGCTCCATTCCTCCGACGGCCCGATCGTCATCAATCCGCACCTCTACAAGATGAACGTCGATGTGGCGAAGGATCTCCTGCCGATCGCACCGACGGCGGGCGCGGCGCTGTTCCTGATCGCGCGTCCGGGCATTCCTTCGCGCAATCTCGCCGAGTTCCTCGCCTATGCCCGCGCGAATCCGGGGAAGCTCAATTTCGGTTCCGCAGGCACTGGCACGCTCCAGCACGTCGCGATCGAGATGCTCATGGCCGAGGCGAAGTTCAAGGCGGTGCACGTGCCGTACAAGGGCTCGCAGGCTGTGCTCGTGGATCTCCTCGGTGGGCAGGTGGATTTTACGGTGGATCTAGGCGCCGCGATTCCTCACATGAAGTCGGGCAAGGTGCGGCTGCTCGGAGTCCCGACCAAGGCGCGCTCGCCGATCTTTCCCGACGCGCCGACGCTGATCGAGCAGGGGACGAACGTGGAGCTTTCCTGGAGCTGGATCCCAGCTTCCACGCGAGGTGCGTATCCCGGCGCCGATGCCGTGCATCCCGAGGTTCTGTCGGCGTTGAACCTCGTCCCGGCGCTGGGAAGAAGTTCGTGCTTTCCAGGCGTCCCGGCAGGGGGACGCCTGGACCCTCGGTCCAGTGGTGGACCGAGGTTCGGGCCAAGAGCGGCAGCGAGTGGATTTCGGAAAGGTGTGCGGCCTTGTCAGGCAAAAGTGCGGGGTTGACCCCGGGTTGACCCCGCACTTTCTCGCGAGTGGATCACGCACTGGCAGCCGTCCGCTGTAAGCCCGATCCGCTCCAGGAGGCCGGCGAGAAAGGCCTCTACCGACTCGCGGTGTATCTGCTTTAAAGACCTGCCACGGTACTGTCGCTATTCCAACGTGCCGAACGCTGCCGCGCACGCACTCGGCCGGCTTCGCCATGGAGCGCGACGCGAACACGGCCTTGTATGGCGCCCGGCGGAAGGATCGAGGACAGACGCGGTGCGCGGCTTGACTTCGACCGGAACGATGGAGCAACCCCATGAAGATCCTGCTGCTGTTCGCTTCGCTGACGCTTGCGCTCGCATCGCCCTGGTCGGCAGCGGCGGCCGACGCCAAGAAGCGCATCCTCGTGGTCAGCAGCTACCACAAGGAATATTTGTGGTCGCAGTCGACCCAGCACGGACTGACCGCCTCGCTGCTCAAGTACCGCTACCTCGATACGCAGGAGCAGGCAGACCGCTTCACCCGCGAGGACTTCGTCGAGAGCACGAAGGCGGTACTGAAGAAGGAGTGGATGGACACCAAGCGGCGCAACAGCCGCGCCGATATCGCGGCGGCCACGCAGCGCATCTTGCAGTCCCTGCGCGATTTCAAGCCCGACCTGGTGATGCTGGGCGACGACAACGCGGCCAACTACATCGGCAACCGCCTTCTGGACACCCCGACGCCGGTGGTGTTCTGGGGCATCAACGGCCTCCCCCTCAAGTACGGGCTCGTCGACAGCATCGACCGGCCCGGCCATAACGTGACGGGCGTCTGGCAGCAGGGCTACCACAAGGAAAGCCTGGAGCTGCTGCACAAGCTGGTACCGACCGCAAAATCTTTCGCGATCCTTGGCTGCGATTCCGAGACTTCGCGACCGAACGTCAAGCGACTGCAGTCGCTGGCGAACCAAGGGGAGCTGCCGCTCAAGCTGGTGGATGTCGTCGCGACCAATTCGTTCGAGGAGTTCAAGGCCCGGGCGCTCGCCATCGCCGGCAAGGTCGACGCTTTCTTCGTCCTCAATCACGACACCATGACGGATGCCGCCGGGCGCCACGTCGACATGCTGACCGTGGGCCGCTGGTACCTCGAGAACATCAAGAAGCCGGAGGCCTCGCCCGAAGATCAGTTCGTGTTGGAAGGCATGCTGCTCACGGCCAACGACTCGGGCTACAACCAGAGCCACCTCGCGTTCGAGATGGCCTACGAAATCCTCGAGCGGGGCCTCGACCCCGGCCGCATGCGCGCGCGCACCCCGTCGCGCGGCCCGTTCATGGTCAACACGCTGCGCGCGCAGATGCTCGGTCTGCCGCTCGAGAAGCACCGGCACCAGATCGAGGAACTGGTCAGCACGGCTGCCGCATTGAAGCGATGAGCGCGTGCGCGCGAATGCGCGCGCGAGGAGGAGTCTCCATCTTTTCCTGCGCATCCTGCTGGTCTTCATGTCGGTCAACATAGCGACCAGCGCGATACTGATCATCGTCGCCTATCTCTTCAGCAAGGAGACGATCGCCAAGCACACGCGTGAGAGCGTGGCCCAGCAGGTTGCCGCGATCGCCGACAATTTCCAGAAGCAGTACGGCGACTCGCTGCGCAATACCATCAGCGCTCTCGCCGACTCCTCCGCCCTGGAGGACTACCTGATGGCGCCGGCGCACGAGAAGCCGATCGTCGCTCAGAAGGTCGAGCAGCTCTTCGTGCGCACCATGCGGAACTTGCCGAGCATGCATAGCGCCCTGTTCGCGGAAGCCGGCGGCGAAGTCGCGATCAGCGTGCGAGGGCGGGTGCGCGCGCCCGTGAGCCTGAATCTGAAGGAGAGCGAGCCCGGTGCCCTCGCGCGGCTACCCATCTCCGAGCGCGTCGCCGCGACAATGTTCGGCAACCTCGCGTCCAAGCCGCTGGTGCTGTCATCCGGCAACATGGACTACGTCATTCCTCCGCGGGAGATGAAATTGGAGGGTCCGTTCCTGGACGAGAACGGTGAGCTCACGGCGGTTGCCGGCATTGCCAAGCTCGACCTCGAGGCGGGTGCATTCGGTGGCGCGCTGTTCGTGCGCCAGCAGCTCTCGGATTTCTTCGCTCACCTGCGGGACGTCAAGTTCTTCGGTGAGAACCCCGTGTGGGTGTTCGATGCCGCGGGCCGGATCCTGCAGAGGCAGGACAACGGCTCCAGCTCGTTCGATCCCACCGCCGGCCTCGCGCCCGACATCCAGGGCACGGTGCGCATCGTCGCCATGAAAGAGGGTCTGCTCGCGTATCAGGACGTCGCGGTCGAGCCGGGCAAGAGATTCATCCGGCTCGCGGTCAGCATCCCCTCGGCCCTGCTCACGCGGGATTTCAACGCCGCGATCAAGTTCTTCACGATCGTGCTGCTCGCATCCCTCGCGACGGTCCTTCTGGTCGCTCTCTACGTATCGCGCTACCTCTCGCGCCCCATCGTCGAGCCCTCATCGCATCGGCTTCCTCGAGGAATTCCTCGGTCGCCTGCGCAGCCGCAAGGACGCCGTCTTCATGACCGGCGCAGAGATCGCGGACTGGTTCGTTGGAGCGTGCACCTGACCGTCATCCCGGCGTGCGGCGCAGCACCGTTATCGCGAGCGCCTGGTTCCTGGCATGACTTGCTGTTTATTCAATAGCCCACAAGCCGTACTATCGAGTGATGGGCTCGAAACAACATCGACTCACGCTGGGCGTCGACATCGGCGGCACCTTCACCGACCTCGTGCTCCTGCGCAGCGACGGGCGGCTCTCCAGTAAGAAGGTGCTGTCCACGCCGGAGGACTACAGCGCAGCGATTGAGGACGGTATCCGTGACCTGCTGGCGGAGGCACGCGTGCCTGCCGCCGCCATCGCGGAGTTCGCCCACGGCACGACGGTGGCGACCAACGCGATCATCGAGCGACGGGGCGTGCGTGTCGCGCTCGTCACGACCAGGGGCTTCCGCGACGTGCTCGAGATCGCCCGCTTCCGCTCGCCGCGCCTCTATGACATGAGCTACCGCAAGCCAGAGCCGCTGGTGGAGCGCAGGCTTCGCCTCGAAGTACGCGAGCGTATGATGAGTGACGGCACGGTGCTCGCGCCGGTAAGCGCCGAAGACCTCGATGCGGCCGCCCACGTGATTCGCAAGAACGCGATCGACGCCGTCGCGGTGTGTTTCATCAACTCATACGCGAACCCGGAGAACGAGCTCGCGGCGAGCCGGTATCTCGCGGAAATCCTGCCCGGCGTATCGATCTCCGCGTCCGTCCAGCTCCTGCCACAGATCAACGAGTACGAGCGCACCAGCACGATCGTGGTGAACGCGTACATCCGGCCTGTCGTCGAGCGTTACGTACGCTCGCTGGACGAGCGCCTGCGCCGGATCGGCATTCCGGCTCCGCTCATGATCATGCAGTCGAGCGGGGGCTTGTTGCCCGGTCCGCTCGCCGCGAAGAACCCGGTGTACGTGATCGAGTCGGGTCCCGCCGCCGGCGTGGTCGGTGCCCAGCGGCTCGGGGAGAGTGTCGATCTCGGCGACTTGATCGTCTTCGACATGGGCGGCACCACGGCGAAAGCTTCGCTCATCCATCGCGGCGCGTACGGCCTGTGTCCCGAGACGGAGGTCGGCGGTGGCGCCGCGCTCGGGCACCGCCTCATCCAAGGCGCAGGCTATGTCGTGCAGGTGCCGACGATCGACATCGCCGAGGTCGGCGCAGGCGGCGGCAGCATGGCGACAGTGGACGCCGCCGGCGGCATGCAGGTGGGACCGCGCAGCGCGGGCGCCGAGCCCGGACCGGCCTGCTACGACCGCGGCGGCACGGCGGCGACGGTGACGGACGCGAACGTGCTCCTCGGCTATCTCAATCCCGACGTGCTGTGCGGCGGGGAGCTCCCGATCGTGCGTGCGAAGGCGGAAGCCTCCGTGGCCGTGCTCGGATCGCGGCTTGACCTTGATGTGACCGAGACCGCCTACGGCATCCACCTGATCGCCAACTCGAACATGATGAAAGCGCTGCACGGGGTCTCGACCGAGCGCGGCCGAGACGCATCTCAGTTCGGCCTGCTCGCGATCGGCGGCAACGGCGGCGTGCATGCGGCCAATCTTGCAGAGACGCTGCGAATCACGCGCATCATCGTGCCGCCCGTGGCCGGTCTCTTCAGCGCGCTCGGCATGCTCTTCGCCGACGTCGAGCACCATTTCGTGACGGCGTTCTACCGCCGCTTCGACACGGTTACGGTGGACGACCTGACGGCGGCGGCCGGTCCGTTGATCGAGGAAGCGCGCGGTCTTCTCCAGCGCGAAGGATTCCCGGCACCGCGCCAGCGCATCGCGGTCTACGGCGAGATGAAGCACGTGGCGCAGTCGGCGGCGCTGACGGTGCCGATCGAAGGCTGGCCGCTAAGCGCCATGAGCCTCACGCACGCGAGCGCGGCATTCGGCGAAGCGCACGAGCTCACCTACGGCTACCGCTCGGATACCGAGCCCGTCCAGTTCGTCGCGCTGAAGGTGATCGGCCAGGGCGTATCCGAGACGCCGCGCGTACCGCACCGGTTGGAGCGCGACCGCGAGGACCGTGCCGTGCAGACGACGCGCAAGGCCTATTTCGGCCGCGAGCTCGGCTGGCGCGACACCCCGGTGATCGCGCGTAATGTGCTCGCCGGAAAGGCGCGGCCGGGGCCGCTCATCATCGAGGAATACGACACGACGACGGTGGTGCGCCCCGGCTGGTCTGCGCGGCTTGACCGCTGGAACGACATCGTCATGGAACGCGACGCGAAGGACTGAGCCGATGGACATCGATCCCGTCAAACGCGAGCTCATCAAGAACCGGCTCGTCTCGATCGCCGACAACATGATGCTCGCGGTGGTGCGCACGGCGCGTTCGACGGTGGTGAAGAACAACATGGACTTTTCGGCATCGATCTGCGACACCGACGGCCAGATGGTTGCCCAGGGTCTTGCGGTCCCCGTGCACCTCGGCGCGACGATGCCGGCGCTGCGCGGCTGCCTCGACTACTTCGGCGAAGACATCCACGAAGGCGACATCCTCGCGAGCAACGACCCGTATGCTGGTGGCAGCCACTTGAACGACATCTTCATGTTCAAGCCGGTATTCATGGACGGTCGCCGCATCGCGTTTCTCGGCCTGATCCTGCATCACACTGACATGGGCGGGCGCGTGCCGGGCGGCAACGCCGCGGACTCGAACGAGATCCACCAGGAAGGCTTGCGCATCCCGCCATCGAAGATCGTCGAGCGCGGTCAGGTGAACCGCACGCTATGGCGCATCATCGAGCACAACGTGCGCGTACCCGAACGCAACGCGGGAGACCTCAAGGCGCAGATGGCGGCGCTCGGCCTGGGGGAGAAGGAGCTCCTGAAAGTGGCTGCGGATCATCCGCCCGACGAGCTCGACCGCTACATGAAGGAACTCGTCGATTACAGCGAGCGTCTGACCCGCGAAGGCATCCGGCAACTGCCCGCAGGCGAGTACGAGTTCGCCGACTGGAACGACGATGACGGCATCGGCAGCGGTCCGGTGAAGATCCAGGTGAAGCTCACGGTGAAGGGCGACACGATCGTCGCCGATTTCAGCGGTACGTCCGCGCAGACCGGCGGTGCGCTGCACACCAACTACTGGTTCACCGCGTCGTGCACCTACGCCGCGCTGCGCTCGGTGTTCGATCCGCACATGCCCAACAATGCCGGCTTCTACCGCCCGATCACGGTGATCGCGCCGGAAGGCTGCTGGGTGAATCCGGTGTACCCGGCGGCGCTCGGGGCGCGCGGACAGGGCGGACACCGTGTGCGCATGGTCGTGCTCGGCGCGCTCGCGCAGATGCTGCCCGATCGCATGCCGGCGTGCGTCGGTGGCTCGGAATTCGCGATCGTGATCGCCGGCCGTCACAGGAACCGCAAACCGTTCCTGTATCTCGACTTCCACAACAATTCGGGGCTGGGCGGCGGTCCCGATCGCGACGGCCAGGACGCCGGTCCGTATTGCCTGGGAAACATGGCCAACACGCCGGTGGAACTGGTCGAAGCGGAAAATCCGATCCTCATGGAGGAATACGGGTTCCTGCCGGACACCGGCGGACCCGGCAAATATCGTGGCGCGCTGGCACTGGTGCGAAGCTATCGACTGCTGGCAGGCGAGGCAATGCTACAGCTTCGCTCGGACCGTGAGCGTTTCGCGCCGTGGGGACTCTTTGGCGGGAAGTCGGGCGCATCGGCGCGGTCGTATCTGAACAAGGGCACGCCGAACGAGCAGCGCATCCCGTCGAAGTTCATGGGGACGATCCGCCGAGGCGACGTGTTTCGCGGCGAAATGGCGGCTTCGGGTGGCTATGGTGATCCGTTCGAGCGTGATCCCGCCGCCGTGCTCGAGGACGTTCGACAGGAGAAGATGAGCGTGCGCCATGCCTTCGAGGAGTACGGCGTCGTAATCTGCGCGCAGACGCTCCGGCTCGACCTTGAGGCCACGCGCTGGGAGCGCGACAAACGCCGGCGGGCGGACTGATAAGAACGCCTACAACGCGAAATCCTTCCCGAAGGTCCGCATATCCGGCACGCTCTCGAGCGAGAGCAGCCCCGCGTAAAGCTTTTCCGCCCGGTCCGCGCCCCACACCGGCAGCGTGAGATCGAAGAATTTCTTCTCGACGTCTTCCGGCCGGTGCGGATTTTCCACCTCGCCTTTCATGATCTCGCAGTGCCCTTCGATCGTGCGGCCGTCGTCGAGGCGGATCGCCACGTCGCACAGGTGCTTCTCGGGATACTGGCTCGTATAAGCGGGTTCTTCGACTACGTGGACTTTCGCGGTGAGGGCCTGAATCTCGGGATTGCGCACCGCCTCGATGTCGAAGCAGTCAACGCCCGAACGTCCGTGCACGAGTATCGTCGCGAGCGCGAAAGGAATCGAGAACTTCGCGCCGAAGCTCGTCGTGATTTTTCTGCCCGACAGCAGCGATGCGAGCTGGAACGCTCTCACATCGATGCGCTCGATGTCGGCGGCCTTGATGCTCCCGGCGGGCACTGTCGCGAGCGCCGCCTGGAACGCATCGATCGCGGCGTGCGAGAAGCGTCCCGTCGGATGCAGCTTGAAATAACCTTTCGTCATCAGCCAGTCGGTCCCCAGCCCCGCCACCATGCGCGCGGGATCGAACCCGTCGGCGATGACGGTGCTGTAGGTATAACCGATCCCGTCGCGCTGGCCGGTGAAGCCCGCTTCGATCATCTGCATGGCGATGAGCCCTGCCAGCGCGCAATGACCGGAGAAGACGTTGCGCGTCGTCGCTTCGTCGAGCATCGCCTGGCGGTTTGCGGTCATCGCCATCATCGCGGCGGCATTGATCGTGTGACGCATGCGATCTTGGTCGAATCGCATCATGTGCGCCGCCGCCACGGCCGAGCCGATCACCCCGACGTTGCCGTGCTGCGGGACGCTCACTCGCATTTTCGAAGCCATGCTGACGCGCGCGCACGCTTCGTACGCCATGACGACCGCAAGCATGAAATCGCGCCCCGAGACGCCGAACGCCTGCGCGGCGGCGATCGCCGCAGGGACCATCTGGCTCCCCGGATGGGCGCTCGCGACGGTGTTCCCTTCGTCGAAGTCGTGAAACGTGCTTGCGACGCCGTTCAGGAAACCCGCGTCGCGCACCGCCGCGCGGTGCGGCGTGCCGATCACCCAGCTCGGGCCGGGACGCGCGTCCTTGAGATAGCCGGCGGCGAGCGCCTTGAGCTCCTCGGTCTGATTGCCGGCCGTGACGACGCCGAAAGTGTCGGCGATGAGGCGCTTGCAGCGGTCGATCACCGGTGCCGGCAGATCCTCGAATCGCGTCGTGCAGAGGAAATGGACGATCTCGAGCAGATACTCGGGCGGCTTGGCTTTGTCGGGGGTATGCCCTGCGGTCGGTAACATTTCGGGGGTAGACCCTATTCGAGCTTGATGTCGAGGCGCTTGATGAGCTCGCCGTACCTTTTGAGGTCCTGGCGGATGCGCGCGTTGGTCTGCTCGGGTGTGTCCCCGATCACGTCCGCTCCGACCTTTCGTATCTGGGCGTTCACGTCGGTCTCCTTCACGATGCGCACGAGCTCCTGATTGAGTCTGGACACGATCGCGCCGGGCGTTCCCGACGGCACAAGCACTGCTTGCCAGTTGCCTTCCTCGAAACCCGGCACTCCGCTTTCGGCGACGGTCGGCACATTCGGGAGGCTACCGACGCGCTTGAGCCCCGTGACCGCCAGCACTTTGATCCTGCCCGAGTGCAGATGGGGCTGAATCGCCACCGCCGAGCCGAACAGGAGCTGAACCTCGCCCGTCAGCAGCCCCGTGATCGAGTTTCCCACGCCCTTGTACGGCACGTGCTTGAGCTTCACCTTGGCCATCGTCGCGAATCGCTCGATGGCAATATGCGTCGCATTGCCCACGCCTCCGGAACCGTAATCGATCTGGCCGGGTTTCGCCCGGGCGAGCGCAAGCAACTCCTTCACCGTCGCGACCGGCAGGGTCGGGTGCACCGACACCACGTACGGTTGCCAGAGCAGCGTCGTCACCCCCGTGAAATCCTTTTCGCTGTCGAACGGTAGATTCGGATAGACCGCCGGGTTCATCGTGTACGTGCTCGCCACGAGCACCATCGTATAGCCGTCGGGTGCCGCTCTTGCCGCCGCCGCGGTTCCGATATTGCCGTTGGCGCCGGTGCGGTTGTCGATGATGATCTGCTGCTTCCACGCCTCGGTCAGCTTCTCGGCGATCATTCGTGCGAGAAAAGTGGAAGTCCCGCCGGGCGAATACGGGATGATCCAGCGGATGGGTTTGCTCGGGTAATCCTGCGCGAGAACTGACAGCGGCGCCGACATCGCGGCGAGGACGCTCGGGAGAAGCAGGAGAGGGCGGGTCGAACGGGACATGGAATGCCTCCTATCGCGCCAAACAACCGGGTGGGGCTATGAGTATAAGGCCGGCATAGCGGTGCGCGTCAGCGCGAGAGGCGGCCGCCTTCCGGGACGGTGCGCGCGCCGGTGGCCGGTAGCTGCGGAACCGATTTGAGCCCCGAACCCGTAAGAAGCACGACGATCTCCGCCTCGCGATCGAGCGTGCCCCGGGCAAATGCCTGGGTCAGACCGGCAATCGTCGTCGCGGCCTCAGGACATGGAAACAAGCCTTCGCGCCGCGCGATCTCCGCCACCGCACGCAGCGCCTCCGCAGTCGGGACCGCGATCGCTGCGCCGCCCGTCTCGCGCAGCAACTCCAGCACCGCGCGGTCGCCGGGGGGACGCGTCGACTTCAGGCCACCGGGCAGCACGTCGAGCTCGGTCCATACCTCGGCGTGATCCGCGCCTTCATCGAAAGCGCGCACGATGGGCGCGCAGCCCGCGTACTGGGTCACGAGCAATCTGGGCAAAGGCCCCTTCTCCACCCAGCCGAGCGCCTGCAATTCCCGGAACGCCTTGTACATCGCGATGGCGCCCACGCCGCCCCCGGTGGGATAGACGATCGCGTCCGGCAGGCGCCAGCCGAGCTGCTCGGCGATTTCGAGCCCCATTGTCTTCTTGCCCTCGACGCGGTGCGGCTCCTTCAGCGTGCCCATGTTGAACCAGCCCTCATCGGCCGCCGCGCTTGCGACCATCGCGCCGGAGGATTGCCAGGGTCCATCGAGGATCACCGTGTCCGCCCCGGCGAGCAGACTCTGCGCGAGGCTCGCCGGCGGCGCGTCGGCAGGCAGCAGGTTTACGCAGCGCAGGCCGGCGCGCGCCGCGTAAAGAGCCCACGAGCCGCCCGCGTTTCCCGAGCTGTTATGCACGACCGTCTTTACACCAAGTTCGCGCAGCCGCGTCACGGCCACGCTCGCGCCACGGTCCTTGAACGTTCCGCTCGGGTTACGCCCCTCGTCCTTCGCCCATAGCCGGCCGCAGCCGATCGATTCGCCAAGGCGCGGCATGGGAACCAGCGGCGTCCACCCTTCGCCGAGCGTGACGGCGTTTTCCGGGTGCTGTGCCGAGAGCAGGGGCGCATAACGCCATAGCGATGCGGGTCCGCGCGCAAAGACATCGCGGTCGATCTCGCGTGCAAGGCGGGACAAATCGTAGCGAACGACCGGAAAATCTCCGGCCGCGCATCCGGCTGGCGCACCGTCCGCAAGCTCGCCGCCGTCACTCCAGCGGACGATGCCGTCCACATAGCTCATCACTCTCTTCCCGGCTCAGCCCTTCATGACATCGAGCATCGCGTCGATGTCGGCCTCGTTGTTGAAAAAGCTGACCGAGGCGCGCATGTGCCCGTCCTTCTCGCTCACGATGATGTGATTGCGCTTGAGCCGCGCGACGATCGCCTTGCTTTCCGCTCCCGTATCGAAGCTCACGATCCCGGCGCGCTCGCGCCAGTCGGCCGGCGTGCGCACGCGGATTCCGCGCTGGTCCGCGCTATCCATCGCGTAGGTCGTGAGATCCCTGATCCGTGCCTCGATGTTATGCAGGCCGATCTCCATCAGCATCTCGGCCGAGCGGCGCTGCACCCAGATGCCGAGGAAGTTCGGGTTGCCGTACTCGAAGCGGTGCGCATCGGGCGCGAGCTCGAGTTTCGCGCGCATGCGGTCGTTCGATGCGAAGCTGTACTTCGCCGCGTACGGCGGCGTGATTTTCCCGATGAGATCCTCGCGCACGTACATGCAGCCCGCGCCCGCGAGACTGTAGAGACCCTTGTGGCCGCCGGAGATTACCGCGTCCGCGCCGAGATCCGAAAGCGGCGTCGCGAGCACGCCGAGCGCCTGCACGCCGTCGACAACGAGCAGTGCGTCGTGCGCGCGGCAAAGCTTCGAGAGCGCCGGAAGGTCAGTGCGATACCCGAGTCCGTAGGTGACCCACGCCGCGGCGACAACCCGCGTGCGCCGGTCGATCATCTTCTCGTATGCCGGCACGGGAATCCGCCCGTCCGCTTCCGGCTTCACGAACCGCACCTCTACGCCGCGCGAGGCGAGGTAGCGCCACGGAAAGGTGTTGTTCTCGTGCTCGGCCTCGCTCACGAGCACGTTATCGCCAGGCCCGAGCGCCAGGCCGTGCGCGATGATGTTGACGCCCTCGGAGGTGTTCTTGATGAGCGCCAGCGTTGCGGCGGGTACCCCGAGCAGCCGTGCGACCGCGGCGCGTGTCTCCTCCACGCGGTCCATCGAGAAGGCGTTCTCGCCCGCGTTCTCGTACACGTCGCGCACCCACTCGGCGATCGCCTCTTCCGCCCACCGCGCAAGCGGCGCCTTCTGCGCGGCGTTGACGTAGGTGCAGTGCTCGAGCGTCGGAAACTGGCGCCGCAGCGCCTGCCAGTCCGGGGCGACGGCATTCTCGCGTATGTTCATTCCGTTACTCCTTCTAAGTGAAAGGTCCTAGTGTGAAAGGATCTGGCTGAGGAACAACCGCGTGCGCTCGCTCCGGGGATTGGCGAAGAATTCCTGCGGCGGCGCGGCCTCGATGACTTCGCCGTCGTCCATGAACACCATCTGGTCCGCGACCTGTCTTGCGAACCCCATCTCGTGCGTGACCACCATCATCGTCATGCCTTCGGCGGCGAGCTCGACCATCACGTCGAGCACTTCGCTGATCATTTCGGGATCCAGCGCCGAGGTCGGTTCGTCAAAAAGCATCACCTTGGGCTTCATCATGAGGGCGCGCGCGATGGCGACCCGCTGCTGCTGCCCGCCCGAGAGCTGCCCGGGAAACTTGCGCGCCTGTTCGGGGATGCGCACGCGCTTCAAGAGTGCCATCGCCTGCTCCTCGGCGTCCGGCATCGGCGCGCGCTGCACGAGGCTCGGCCCGAGCGTCAGGTTCTCGAGCACCGTCATGTGAGGAAACAGGTTGAAGCTCTGAAACACCATGCCGACCTCGCGCCGCACGCTTTGGATGCGGCGCACGTCGTCGGTAAGTTCAACGCCGTCGACCCGGATCGTTCCCTCCTGGTGCACCTCCAGCCGGTTGATGCAGCGGATCATGGTCGACTTGCCCGAGCCCGACGGCCCGCACACGACCACGCGCTCGCCGCGCCGGACGGTGAGGCTCGCGTCCCGCAGCACGTGGAAATCCCCGAACCACTTGTTGACGTCGCGCAACTCGATCATCGCGCCGCTGGAATTCGATGCTTCGCTCATTTGCCTTCTCAATAGCCGCGGCCGGTGTTGAGATCCCGCTCGACGCCGGCGCTGTACTTCGACATGGAAAAGCAGAACAGGAAGTAGAGCGCGAGGATGAAGAGGTACGCCTCAGGCGCATAGAGCACCCACTCCGGATCCTGGATCGCCGCCGAGGTCGCGCCCAGCACGTCGAAGAGGCCGATGATGCTGACGAAAGTCGTGTTCTTGAAGGCGCGGATGATGTCGTTCATAAGCGCCGGGATGACGATGCGCAGCGCCTGGGGGAGGATGATGCGCCGCGTGCGCTGCCAGTAGGACAGCCCGATGGCGTCGGCGGCCTCGGTCTGCCCGCGCGGGATTGCCTGCAGGCCTCCGCGCACGATCTCCGCGGCGTACGCCGCGAAAAAAACGATCATGCCGAGCTGCGCGCGCAGCAGCTTGTCGATCGTCACGCCGGGCGGGAGAAAAAGCGGCAGGATCAGGGAGGCCATGAAGAGCACGGTGATGAGCGGTACGCCGCGGGTGATCTCGATCACGCCGACGCACAGCGCCTTGATGACCGGAAGCTCGGAGCGGCGCCCGAGCGCGAGCAGCACCGCGAGCGGCATTCCACCGACTACCGTTCCCACAAAGATGATGAGCGTCAGCGGCAACCCGCCCCACTGGTGCGTGCCGACTGGGCTCAGGCCGAAAACGCCCCCGAACATGAGCGTGAGCGCCGCCCCGAGCGCGACCAGCCACGTCCAGAACAGGCGGTAGGACCAGAACCGCCGAAAACCGGAGACGATCGCGAGGCCGACGATGATCGCCATCGCAGCCGTCGCACGCCAGTGCTCGTCATACGGGTAGGTGCCGAAGAGGATCAGGCGGTACTTCTCGGCGATGATTGCCCAGCACGCGCCGGTCGCGGCGCGGCACTGGGCGCCCGGGCCGCTCCATACCGCATCCGTGACGGCCCACGTGATTACCCCCGGCACAGTGAGGACAAGCGCGATCGCGACGAGCACCGTCAGGAGCGTGTTGTACACGCCGTTGAACAGGTTGCGCCGCATCCAGGTGAGCACGCCCGCTTGCTCGCGCGGCGCGCGACGGCGGGAACCGGGCGCTAGGGTGATGGCGGCATCGTGCATCAGCGCTCCCGGATGCGCACCGCGTGGTTGTACCAGTTCATCAGCGCCGCGATGATGAAGCTGATGGTGAGGTAGACGGCCATCATGATGACGATCGCCTCGACGGTGTTGCCGCTCAGCGTGATGATGGTGTTGCTCACGTTAAAGAGCTCGGGATAGCCGATCGCGACCCCGAGCGAGCTGTTCTTGATCGTGCTCACGTACTGCGCGGTCGCCGGCGGGATCATCACGCGCAGCGCCTGCGGCAGGATCACGCGCGAGTAGAGGTGAAGGCGCGTAAGCCCGATCGCATTCGCCGCCTCGATCTGCCCCCGCGGCACGGACTGGATGCCCGCGCGCACGATCTCGGCAATGAATGCCGCGATGTAGAGCGACAGCCCGAGAAGGAGCGCGAGAAATTCCGGCGAGAGGGTCGCACCGCCGCGGAAGTTGAATCCCGCGAGCGCGGGCACGCTGATCGCAGCCGGCGCTCCCGCGAGAAGCCATGTCGCGACGGGCGCAGCCATGAGCAGCGCGGCGAGTTGCGTCCCCCGTATCGAGGCGGAAAGCCCCGCCCGGCGCCTTTGCTTTGCGCGCACCGACAGCCACGCCACCACGCCCGCCGCCGCGGCGAAGGCGAAGAGCGTCCACCACCACGCCGGGTGCGCTTCGGGCCAGGGGAGCGTCAGGCCGCGCTTGCTGAGGTAAACGTCCGCCACGGGATTCCACGCCTGCCGCACGTTGGGGAGCAGCGTCACCGCCGTATACCAGAACACGATCTGCACGAGCTGCGGGGTATTGCGGAAGAGCTCGACGTAGCCCGCGGCAAGGCGCGAGATGAGCCAGTTGCGGGACAGCCGCCCGATGCCGACGATCATTCCGATCAGCGTGGCGAGCAGCACGCTCAGGATCGACACCTTCAACGTGTTGAGAATCGCGACGGCGTAGGCGCGCAGGTAGCTGTCCTCGGCGTCGAAGCGGATCAGGGACTCGCCGATGCGGAAGCCCGCCTCGCCCGTGAGAAACCCGAAGCCCGTGGAGATGCCGCGCTTCGACAGCGCGTTCATCGCGTTCTCGATCATCAACGCCGCCGCGCCGATGACGACGATGATCACCAGCGCCTGCAGCGCGATCGCGCGAAAGCTCGTGCTGTGCCAGAGCGTGCGCGGGTCGAGGGGCGGCCGCGGCGGCGGTGGGCGTCGCCCGCCCTTGCGGAATACTGGCGTCATCGCGCCGCAGGCGGGACGGTTGCGCGCGTCGCGCCGGCGCTGGCCGGTCTGCGGCGCCCGGCGCGAAAACCGCCGGTCACTTGAACGGCGGCGAGTACATCAACCCGCCGTGCGTCCACAGGTCGTTGATGCCGCGCTCGAGCTTCAGCGGGGAATTCTTGCCGACGTTGCGGTCGAACATTTCGCCATAGTTGCCCACCGTCTTGATCACGCGGTAGGCCCACTCGGGGTCGAGCCCGAGGTCCGCGCCGAGCTTGTCCTTGCTGCCGAGCAGGCGCTGCACGTTCGAATCCTTGCTCGTCTTGCGCATCTCGTCGACGTTCTTCGAGGTGATGCCGCTCTCCTCCGCCTCGATCATCGCGTAGACGACCCATGCGACGATGTCCTTCCACTGCGCGTCGCCCTGGCGTACCACCGGCCCCATCGGGTCCTTGCCGTAAATGCCAGGCAGGATGATGTAGTCGGCCGGGTTCGGCGCGACCGTCGCTCGCGTCGAGCTCAGGCCCGAAGTCGACTGGATGTGCACGTCGCAGCGTCCGCCGAAGAACGCGGTGTTGATCTCCTGCTGCGTCTGGATCACGACCGGCGTGTACTTGATCTTGTTCTGGCCGAAGACGTCGGCGGCGACCTTCTCGGACGTCGATCCCGGCAGCACGCACACCGTCGCGCCGTCGAGGCCCTTCACGTCCTTCACGCCCAATTTCTTCGGGACCATGAAGCCTTGGCCGTCGTAGAAGGTCGGCGCGACGAAATCGACGCCGAGTTTGGCGTCGCGCGAGAGCGTCCAGGTGACGTTGCGGGTGAGCATGTCGACCTCGCCCGTTTGCAGCACCGTGAAGCGCGTCTGTGTCGTCGTCTTCACGAACTGCACCTTCTCGGGGTCGCGCAGCACGGCGGCAGCGACCGCCTTGCAAGTATCGACATCGAGTCCGCGCCACTTGCCCTGGCTGTCGAGCGCGGACCAGCCCGGTCGGTTGCCGACACCGCAGATCAGTTTGCCGCGCTCCTTGATCGCATCGACGGTCGGCCCTGCGATTGCAGGGTTGGTGCCGATCAGCACCGGCAGTACGGACGACAACATCAGTAACAAGCAATGTTTGCGCATTTTTTCTCCTCCGGGTTACGTCTTCGTTGTCAATCGGGTGCGGGATGCGGCTCAGGCGGGCTTCCCCCCCGCCGCCGCGCCGGCCTTGAAACGGGAAAAGATCTTCAGGCGCGCGTCGAGTCCGCGCGCGAGATGCTCGACGATCAGCGACTGCGCGCGCTCGCCATCGCGCGCCTCGACCGCATCGAGGATGGCGAGGTGCTCGGAGACCGACTCGCGCACGCGCGCATGGTCGTAAGTGCGCGGGAGCCCCAGCGCGAGCTGGGCCCGCAGGCGCATCGGCTCGTAGATGTCGAGCAGGAGGCGGTTGCGCGCGCACGCCATGACGTCGAGATGGAACCGGGCGCCGACGTCGTAGGCCTCGGCAGGATCGGCGTCCGTTTCAAGCAGGCGGCGCAAGACCGGGGCGTAGGCCAAGAGGTCCTCGCTCGGGCCATAGGACGCAGCGAGCGTCGCGCCAACCCCCTCGAGCCCGTAACGCACCTCGTAGAGCTCGCGCAGATCATCGATCATGAGCACGCGAACGAAGGTGCCGCGGGCCGGTACCGCTTCAAGCAAGCCGTCGCGCGCCAGCTCCCGCAGCGCCTCGCGCACGGGCGTGCGACTGAGCCCCAGGGAGTCTGCAAGGCCCCGCTCGGAGAGCGGTGAGTGCCGGTCGAACGCTCCGCTCACGATGAGATCGAGCACTTGGCGGTAGGCGGTGTCGCGATGCAGGGCCTTAGTCGGTCCATAAGCCGGTATACCACCGGAGTACCGCGTATTTGTCAAGCGGGGAGAGCCTCGCGGCACCCGAGTAAAGACGTGCGTACTGTCCAGAAATTCGAACGACAGCTGGGGTAGACTTCGGCAGGGGTCGGTTCCGCCCCTGAGCTTGCCTGCGAATTTCGGATACCAACACTTCAGCGCGGATTACTTGCGCCGCTTGTCGTCGCACTTCGACACAATAGATAGCATGGCATTACACGCACTCGCAGACGTTCGCCGCAATGTCCCGCGCCGCTGAGTCCGCGGAACTGCTGTTCGCGCGCTACGGCCCGCGCTATCGCATCTATGTCACCGTGGTCGCATTGCTGGGGACCGTGTCCGCAATCGTGACCACCACGACAGTCAACGTCGCCCTGCCCGACATCATGGGCGCATTCGGCATCGGCCAGGACCGCGCCCAATGGATCATGACCGGAAACCTGGCGGGCCAGACCGTCGGGCAGCTCCTGAGCGCATGGCTGATCGCGAGCTTCGGCCAGCGCAGGACCTTCGTCGTTGGGCTGTGCATCTTCGTTGCTTCGCTGATGGTGGCCGCGCACAGTCCGAACGAACTGGTGCTGGTCGGCGCACGGGTGGTGCAAGGGTTGATGGCGGGCGTGCTGCAGTCGCTGACGATGTTCACGCTGTTCAGCGTATTCCCGCCCGAACGGCGCGGGATGGCGATGGGATACTTCAGCATCAACACGATACTGGGACCTGCGATCGGGCCGACGCTGGGCGGGCTCCTGATCGAGTACTTCAACTGGCGCGCCATCTTCTACATGGCGCTGCCGTTCAGCCTCGTCGGGATCCTGTTCGGGAGCCTCCTGATGCCGGAGCGCGAGGACACGGACAAGCGCGCCAACTTCGACTGGGTGGGCTTCGCGTTGCTGTGCGCGACGATGTCCTGCCTGCTCGGCGGACTGTCCAACGGGCAGCGCGAGGGCTGGGAGTCCGATTTCGTCGTGGGATCGCTCTTGGTCGCGGCAGGCGCGGGCATCGCGTTAATCGCCTGGGAGCTCTATGTGCCGCAGCCATTGGTCCAGCTGCGCGTGCTGAAGGTCGGGGCGTTCGCTGCTGCGGCATGCGTCGCCATCGTGTTCGGAATCGGGCAGTTCGGCACGACCTTCCTCATTCCCTTGTTCGTGCAGACGGTGCAGGGGCTCACGCCTCTCGATGCCGGGCTTCTCCTAATGCCGGGAGCGCTGCTGCTCGGCATCTTCATGCCGCTGGGCGGTTATCTCTGCGACCGGCTGCCGGCGCGCGCGCTGCTCATCACCGGTCTGGCGAGCTTCGCGGTCTCGACCTACTGGATGCGCGACGTCGACGTCAATACGGCATTTTCGTGGATGCTTTTCTGCGTCGTGGTCAGTCGCGTCGGCCAATCGCTCATCAACCCGACGCTGAACGCCACCGCGATGCGATCGCTGCAGACAACACAGCTGCGGCAGGGTGCGGGAATGATCAACTTCTTCCGCCAGCTCGGCGGTGCGTTCGGCGTCAATCTGCTGTCGGTATCGCTAGATCGCGACACCTTCTTCTACAGCGACCGGCTCACGAGCATGGAAACCGCGGCCAACAGCAGTACCAGGGAGCTGCTGAACGCGGTGGAGCAATTGCTCGCGCAGGCCGGCGCATCGCCCGAGTTGCAATCGGCCGGCGCGCTTCATTTCCTCGGCAAGGTCATCTATGCGCAGGCCTACACCTTGGCATTCCGCGATTGCTTCATGATCGTCACGTTCGTGTTCATCCTGGCGTTCATTCCTGCATGGCTCATGGGTCGCAGGGCCCGATAGCAGTCGGGCGTTCACCACGCGCGATGGATCTGTTTATTGATCGTTCCGTATTGGACGACAGTCCAATACGGACGCGACGCTCCCCTCTCCCCCCGGGAGAGGGGTTGGGGGTGAGGGACGCGCGTGACATGAAATAGGGAACGCTCGATAAGTGGTGGAGCGAGGCAATACGGGTTCCGTCGCGAATCGGCCGGTAACGATCAAAACAGCCCCTTGGTTCCGCCGCCGTCGACCGAGATCGACGCGCCCTGGATGTGACTCGCGGCCGGGGAGACCAGGAAGAGCGCCAGCGCCGCAATGTCCTCCGGTTGGCCCAAGCGGCGGACACCGGCTTTCTTGGCCGTTTCGGCCGCGACCTGCTCTACCGTCTTGCCCTCGGCAGCGGCTTGCTGTTTGACGAGCTCGGCATTGCGGTCGGTTTCGGTGCGGCCCGGGTGAATGGTGTTTACGTTGACCCCGTCACGGATGCCGAGGCCTGATAACCCCTTGCCGAAACTGGCCATGGCCGCATTGACCGCGCTGCCGACCAAGTTGCCGGGATTTGGAGTACGCGCCATGCCGCCGTCGATATTGACGATCTTGCCCTGCGCGGCGCTCAGCATTGGCCAGAACAGGCGCGACAGGCGGACGGCGCCAAAGAACTTCAATGCGAAGCCCTCCATCCAGATTTCGTCTGACTGTTCGAGAAAATTGCCGGCCTTGGTCGCGCCAGCCGAGTTGACCAGGATGTCGCAGCGGCCGTGCGCCTTCTTCACCTGTTCGAATAGCGCTTGGCAACCGTCAGCGGTACCGAGGTCGGCGGCGACGATGGTCGGCTTCGCGGCGTTGGTCGCGGCGATCTCGTCGGCGGTCTTCTTGAGGTTGGCTTCCGACTTGGCAGCGAGTACCGTTTGCGCGCCATGAGCAGCGAGGACCTTGGCAATGGCGCGGCCGATACCGCGGCTGCCACCCGTGATCACCGCAACTTTACCGAACAATTCGTTCGACATAGCCGTGTTCCTTCCTGGACAGTTTTGCCGAGGGTAAAAACCAAAGCTCGCTCTTGCTTATCATACCCGCCTCAACCGCCCCATGAGACGGCCATCGATGCAGGCGAGGCCTCGGCCGATAGCCGCAGGCACGAGGACATGACGCGAAGTTCAAAGAATAGGACATCCAACGCCACGTCCACAATCGGATTTACGGGGACGAATCGGATTTACGGGGACGCGCACCTTTTTTCGACGGACTGAAAGTCCGGATCGGGCCAGCTGCGCGTGTCCGTGAACGGTAGGTGCCGAGCGAATTGGACCGGGTGTCCATCGGGCGCTTCTCGGCCAGAATCGTCGCCGGAGGCTACACTATGGGGCCAGTGGAGCGCTCAATGTCGATGCGTCGCATCGAAGCGCCCGGGCCGCGGTCGGTATCGCGGCCGCGTCCAGCGGAATCGATTGCCCATGAAAGACGAAAAGATCAAAGTACGCGCTACCAGCAATGGCCAAATGCTCGAGGTCGTCGTGCTGAGCAAACGCCTGAGCAGCATCCAGATCGTGCTCGGGGAAGGCGTCCACAGCGTGCGCTGCGAGCTGACGCCGACGCGCAATGGCTCGGCTTACGCCGGTAACGCCATGGGGCGGGAGCTCGTGTACGAGCGCAGCCGCGACGACGTGAAGGCGGATCTGGCGCGTGCCGAGGGCTTTCGCGAGTTCAGGCGCTAGCCGGGCGTCATGGCTCCAGACGCATGCGCAGCATCGAGGTCGCCCGGGCGCTTCCTAATTCTCTCAGGGACTGTTCAGGGCAGGCCCGTGTCATTTCGGCGGCCGATCAAGGCATTGCATGCCGAAGGTCGTCACATCGACGCCGAGTGGGAGCGTTGAAAGTTAACGGTGCGCGGTGGGATGCGACAGAAAAAGATCTAGCATCACATCGGCTGACGTTCTTCCCTCGGCGCGCTGTCCGTTTGGCCGGCGATCCAGGATGCCGAGGTGAGCACGATACGCTGGAATCGATCGAAGCCGCCAAGCCCCTCGCGCCGATGGTCATGAACGAGGCGGCCGGCATGCTGGAATAATGCCTCCTTGCGCGCAGCAACACATGCATGACCCCTGAAGTTACTTGCCGCCTGCCAACCCGGCCTGCTTCACGATTCGCCCGTAGCGTTCCGTTTCCGCCTTCAGGTAGGCGGTCAGCTCCGCCGGCGTGCACGGCGCCGGATCGAGCCCGAGACGGATGAGCCGCTGCGCGACCGGCGAATCGCTGAGCGCCTTCACCACCTCGGCATTCAGCCGCTGCACGATCGCGGCCGGCGTACCGCGCGGCGCGAGCAGCGCATACCACGTCGTCGCCTGGAAACCGGGGAGCGTCTCGGCGATCGTCGGCAGGTCAGGGAGGAGGGGCGAGCGTTTTGGTCCGCCTTGCCCCAGCACGCGCAGTTTTCCCGCCTTCACGTGCGTCATGGTCGTCGGGATACTGGCGAACGCGATCTGCACCTGACCGCTCATGAGCCCGGTCTGCTGCGGTACTGTGCCCTTGAATGGCACGTGCACGATATCGACCTGTCCCAGGACGTCGAGCATGGCGCAGGCGAGATGGTTCGAGCTGCCGGCTCCCGACGAGCCGCAATTGAGCTGGCCGGGCCTGGCGCGCGCGAGCGCGAGAAGCTCCGGCACGTTGGTCGCCGCGACCGAAGGATGGCTCGCGAGCAGCTGGATGCTCGTGATGACGAGCGAGACAGGCGCGAAGTCGCGCAATGCGCTTCCCGCCGTGTTGGCGACGATGATGCGGATCGGGCGGCCAGGATAGCCTTGGGCATCGCCGGGGGACTGGGCGAACACGCTGCCGCAAGCCAGTAGCAGCGCAAGACTCGCTGCCAGACGGAATAGACCCTGCTCCATGGCGTCAATCCCTCCGTCGGTTCACGGCCTCACCGCGCCTGCAGTGATACCGAGCCGGTTCCCTCAATCCACCTTCAAGCCGATCTGCGCGACCAGCTTGCCGGTGGCATCGTGATCGGCCTTGAGCATGGCCTCGAAATCTGCCGGACTGCCGCCGATCGGATCGGCGCCGATCGCGCTGATCCGATCGCGCACTTCGGGGTGCGACAACGTGGCGACGATCTCCTTGTTGAGTCGCGCGATGATCACTTGCGGCGTGCCGGCCGGAACGAAGATGCCGATCCAGGTCACATGGCTGAAACCAGGGTAACCGGCTTCGGCGATGCTCGGTAC
>WHTS01000060.1:6892-7708 GCA_009377585.1 Betaproteobacteria bacterium | reverse complement strand
CAGATCGTTCACCGTCCGGTAGGGCGTGCGCGGGTGCGCGATGATCACCGATGGCGCCGCGGTGAGCTGCACCACGGGTGTGAAGTCCTTGCGCGCGTCGTAGCCCGGGTTCTTGTAGATGAAGGCATTGATGTTGTAGCTGTTGGTGGTTTCGAGCAAGGTGTAGCCGTCGGCCGGCGCCTTGACCAGGGAGGCCGTGCCGATGTTGCCGCCGGCGCCGGGACGATTCTCGACCACTACGTTGCGCCCAACATTGCGCCCGAGTCGGTCGGCAACCACGCGACCGACGATATCGAGGCCGCCGCCCGGCGCATAAACGATCACGAGGTGGATCGTCTTCGCGGGATAGTCGGAAGGGGTCTGCGCATGTACATGAACGGCCGTGGCCGCAAGGGCGCACGCAACGAGCCCTGCGAACCATGCAGCCGGCGACCTGCCTCTGCTTGCGCTCATCGAGGATCTCCTCGTCCAGCTCGCAACAAAACGGGGTGTCGCCCGCCGCACGCATCGACCTGCAGGGCAGGACGGATCTGAACCATTCTACGTCGGGCTCGCATACGATGGACATAGCGCCGCGACCGACAGCCAATGTGAGCCGGCCTGGGGCTTCCCCAGCACCCGACTGATTTGTTCATCTCTGAACCGCTCAGCTCTGCTCGTTCGCTCTCATGGGTGAGCTCTACTCGGATCCCGTACTTCCTCGAGCGGCCGGGCGTCACGATCAAGAAGTATCCCTGCTGTGCCCGGTATCGCCGCCTTGATGAGTGCCGTGCGCGGGTAAGCAATGCTGTCGGCGAGGTCTGCCTCGGCGCGCCT
>WHTS01000060.1:0-6882 GCA_009377585.1 Betaproteobacteria bacterium | reverse complement strand
CGGCGCGCCTTGGCAATCTCGGCGGCGATCTCGGCTTGGTTCTGACGAAGCGCCCACTCCCTGCCTGACCAGCGCTCGATAACCGCATTGCGCTGCACGCGCGCCATTGC
The DNA here is from genome assembly GCA_009377585.1 of Betaproteobacteria bacterium. Classification (NCBI taxonomy): domain Bacteria; kingdom Pseudomonadati; phylum Pseudomonadota; class Betaproteobacteria; species Betaproteobacteria bacterium. Next base: position 6,772 of record WHTS01000060.1, on the reverse strand, counting down.
TCCGGGCCATACTTGGCCGGCTGCGACGTCATGGATTTCGGTGAGCATCGTGTCGTGGCCGTCGCTTTTCACGATGGCCTGCTTGAAGTTCTCGTGGATCGGTGCTTCCGGCGTCGCGAGAAGGCGCGTGCCGAGCAGAACGCCGTCGGCACCGAGCGCCAGCGATGCAACGAGACCTTTTCCGTCCGCAATTCCGCCAGCTGCGAGTACAGGAACCGGGGCAATGGCAGTTACGATCATCGGCACGATAACCATCGTTGCCATCCATCCGACATGCCCGCCGCCTTCAGTGCCTTGCGCGATGATGATGTCTGCACCCGAATCCACGGCCCACACAGCCTCACGGACGGTAGATGCCATGTACATCACCTTCGCTCCGGCATCGTGCGCGCGCGCGAAATAGCCACGGAGATCCTGCTCCGGGCGCGCCCATGCGAATGCAACCACATTCGGATGCACTGAGAGGGTCGCGGCATAGTCCTGCTCATTGATCCTGAAGCAGAGGTGATTGATACCGAACGGCTTGTCGGTCGCCTCGCGGATCGCGTTGGCCGCCGCGGTTATCTGCTCGCCCCGTAAGACAGAGGTGCCGAGCGTACCGAAGCCCCCGGCGTTCGAGACTGCAGCAACGAGCTTCGGGGATGTAGCGGAACCCATGCCGCCGAGCACGATCGGGTGTCTCGTGCCGAGCAGATCGCAGATTCGGGTATGGATCATCAGGAAGCTCTCCGGAGCGTCATTGGGGTCGCTACAGAATACACTTACCCGCATGGAAAGATCGCAGACGAAGATGAGAACGGTAGCCGAGCAAATCGGCGCGTATGTAGCGGACCTGAAGTTCGAAGATCTCGGCGAAGAGGTCATCGACTACACGAAGCGCATCCTGCTCGACAGCCTCGCGTGCGCTTACGGCGGCGCCGATAGCGAGCCGGCGCGGCTGACGCGCGAGACTGCAAGCGAACTCGGCGGCGTGGACCACGCAACCATCTGGGCCGACGGCACGCGCTCGAGCGCGCCGCTCGCCGCGCTCGCGAACGGTGTTGCGATCCGCTACCAGGACTACAACGACGTGTATTTCGGTCCTGCCTGGACCGCCCATCCCAGCGACAACATCGCGACGCTCTTTGCCGTAGCCGAATGGAAGAAGAGCTCGGGTGCAGAGTTGCTGCTCGCGATGGTCGCTGCCTACGAAGTGCAGATGCGCTTCTCCGATCTGCCGGTCGCTAGGAACCTGTGGCACTCGGGCTGGCATCACACTGCCGCATGCTCGTATGCCGCCGCTGCAGGCGTGAGCAAGCTCCTCGAGCTCGACGCCGAGCGCACCACGCATGCGATCACGCTCGCCGGCGCGCGCTCGAACACCTTCGCAGAGATCAGGCATGGCGACATACCGATGGACAAGGCCCTGTCGGCGCCGATCGTGGCGAGTCAGAGCGTGGTGTATGCGCTGCTCGCCCAACGCGGCTTCACCGGTTGCGCGACCTTGCTCGAGGGGCGCTACGGTTTTCGCACTGCGGTTGCAGGCGGCGTCGATGTAGAGCCGCTCGTCCCGGAAAAGGGCGACTTCCGCATTCTGAAGATCGGCCTGAAGCCTTATCCGGTGGAAGGCATGACGCCGGCGATGGTGCAGGCGGCGATCGAGCTGAAGGAAGAGCACCGCATCGATCGCGGCGAAGTGCAGGCGGTCCGCATCCTGGCGCACGAGGAGGCGGTCACCAAGCCGAGCTGGGACGACAGGAAACTCGCCCCAACGACCAAGGAGACCGCCGATCACAGCTTCCATTACTGCGTGGCGGTCGCGTTGGTCGCGGGAACAGTGACTTCCGAGCAGTTCAGTGACGACTGGCTGCGCAACCCGGTTGTTGCGGCGCTCATGGGGAAGATGCGGCTCGAGGCGAAGCCCGAATTCACGGCGCTCTTCAAGCAGGGCGCGCGACCGGCCGCTGTGGAGATCACGACGGCGCGCGGAACGTTCTATCGCGAAGTGCTTTATCCGCGCGGCGATCCGCGTTCGCCGATGACGTGGCAGCACATCGATCGGAAATTGCGCGAGCAGGCGGAAAAGCGCATCGGCGCTGCGGCCGTACAGCGCATCGTCGAGCGTACTGCGCGCATGGAGCAGGAGACCGATCTTCGCGCATTCTCGAACATGCTCGCCGGAAAAAATCGGTAACCTTCGTCAGGGCGCATTGCGAGGACGGCGAGGAAGTTTTCTGCAGCGACAAGACGGTGCTCCTCGAGTGGCATAAGCGTCGACAAGTATAAGAAGATCATAAGCCAAGCGGAGACCAACCCCGCGGTCGCCGAGCGCGTCAAGGAGCACATGAGAAAAACGGACAAGTAAGCGCCGACAGATAGGATAGAAGTCTTCTGCGGGAGGATGCCGCGGCGTGCTCCGGGCCAGTGAGGCACGGCCGCAAGCACGCACAGCGAAATGACTTGCATCGTGGGCGCGACGGCCTGTGGAATATCATTCGGGGCGAACCATTGTTGTGAACCGCAGGCCCGCAATGCCAGCATGTGGAACGCGCTACCGGCCGTCGTCGTACATCATCGCAGCGCTCGCTGTCGCGATGCTGTACGGTTGCGCACAGCTCGAGCGCGCGCCCGAGCCCGCACCGCCGACGCCGGCACCGACCGTTCCGCCACCCTCGGCACCGACCGTTCCGTCACCCTCAGCACCGACCGTTCCGTCACCCCCGGCATCGACCGTTCCGCCACCCCCCGCGCCACTCTCGCCTGGCGACGTTGCGATAAGTGCGCAAGAACGCGGCCGCATTTCGATGTACGGCAGAAAATTCTCGGGCAGGAAAACCGCCAGCGGCGAGCCCTTCGATCCCACGGCGCTCACCATGGCGCACCGAACACTGCCGTTCGGCACGCGCGTGCGTGTCACCAATCTGGAGAACCAACGCAGTGTGGAGGTCGTGGTCAACGATCGCGGACCGTTCGTGTCCGGACGTATTGCCGACTTGTCGGAAGCGGCAGCTCGCCGCATAGATATGGTTGCCGACGGCGTGGTGGAGGCGCTCCTGGATATTCTGCAGCCGGCAAAGAGGCGCTAGCAAAAAAGCTTGCTGAGCAAGTGCGGCGGCGAGCAGCGACGCGTATGTGTGACGTACGCCATCGCGCCGTCGAGTCTCGTGAGGCGCGCATCCATTTCGTCCAAGTCGGCAACCGGTATTCCGGCGCTGCCCGCCATCGAATGGAACGCTCGGCTCGCAGCCGAGGCGCCTGCGCAGCCGAGCTCGCCCGCATGGCTGGAAGCGTTCGTGAGCCAGGTGGCGCGCAACGCGAACAACCCGAACGCGGACATTCGCATTCGGCTATAGTGCACGGCGCGGCCGTGGTTGCGCCGTCGTTTCAAGCGAAGGAGAACATCCGGTGTCTCAGTTATTGATCTACGAAAGCGCAGTTCCGGTTTCGCGCGCGCACCACGAACAGCTCTCCGTCCAGGTGGGCGATGACTACGCCTTCAGCCGAAACGTCAATTCGGTGCCCTTGACCGCGGTCGAGTTTCCGCATGCCGGCCTTGAGTACGCGATCGTGTTCGCCGGCAACGAAACCGCCGTGATGCCGGCGGTGATCCTCGGCCTGCGCAATGACGAGAACCTGTATCTCTCGGACAAGGGCGCCTGGCAGGCGAAGTACATACCTGCCTTCGTTCGCCGTTATCCGTTCGTGTTCTCCAGCCAGAACGATGGCAAGACCTTCACCTTGTGCATCGACGAACGCTTCGCCGGCTTCAATCGCGAGGGCAAGGGACAGCGTCTGTTCGCCGATGACGGCAAGCCGAGCGGCTACACCGAGAACGTGCTCAAGTTTCTGCAGGAATACCAGGCGCAATTCCAGCGCACCCGGGCCTTCTGCCGCAAGCTGAAGGAACACGACCTGCTCGAACCCATGCAGGCGCAGGTCACGACCCAGAAGGGCGAGCGGTTGTCGCTGAGCGGCTTCATGGCAGTCAATCGCGACCGTTTGAAGAAGCTCTCCGGCGACGTGCTGGCGCAACTGGCGGCCACCGACGAGCTCGAGCTGATCTATCTGCATCTGCAATCGATGCGCAACTTCAATCAGATGCGCGAGCGGCTCGGCGCCACCGCGGCCGCTGCCGCATAGCGCCTTCGTACCGGCGCGAGGCGCGGGCGGAGGCGCGAATCGGCGTGCGAGGGTCGCGGCGGTTGAGCGCCGTCGATACCAACGTGCTCGGGCTCGAATGGAGCTCTATCGCCAGCACTCCAGCAGCACGGTGTACTGCTTCGCCTGCTCGGCGATGTCGGTCGTTGTCTCGGGTGCGGGTGCGGAAGCGGCGGTTTCGAGCTGCACTCCGTTCGCTTCGAGGAAGGAGCGGACAACGCCGCCGTTGATGGCGAAATTGATGTTCTGGGGCACATCACCGGTAGCCGCGGCGATGCGCAGCGCATTGAGCTTGCTCACGACTACGCCGATCACCTGGCCGCGCTGATCGAGCACTGGGCCGCCGCTGTTGCCGCTCTGCACTGGCGCGGTGATCTGCAGCAGCGCAGCGTTGTTGCGGGGACCGGCCAGTGCGCTCACCGACCCGGTGGTGACGTTCAGCCCCCCGGCGAGCAACTGGTCGAGCGGGAAGCCGGCGACGATCACCGATTCGCCCAGGCGAGCGCTCTCGCCGGCGCGAAACGATGGCAGCCGATCGGGTGCGACCCCGGTACCGAGCAGCGCAAGATCGTTGCGCGCATCGATCGCGATGACGCGTGCCGTCTCGGCGTGAATGGGAACACGCACCTCGCCGCAGCCACGCACGACATGGTGGTTCGTGACCATGTGTCCGGCGTTATCCACGAAAAATCCGCTGCCCGTGCCGGTGCGCCGTGTCACCGAGCCCTGATTCGCCGCCGGAGCGTCCGCGAGCACCGCGCGGATGCGCGCAGGCCGCCACGCCCGCGCGAGTTTCTGTGCCTCCGCGATCTGCTCCGCAGTCATTCTGCCTGCGATTTCGTCGCGCTGCTTTGCTGCGGCATCCACGCCGCGGGCAGCAGCGAGGTTCAACCACATGTGCGCGTGCACATAATCTTGCGGTACCCCAAGGCCGTCGACGTAGGCGCGGCCGAGGGCCGCTTGCGCTGCGCGTTCACCCTGGAGAGCGGCACGGCGCGTCCAGCTGACGAACTCGCGAGTGCTGCGCTGCAGTCCGCCTGCACCGAGCAGGTACGCGCGTCCGAGCACCCACTGCGACCGCCTGTCGTGCTTCTGGGCGCCGAGCTGCGCCCACCGTACCGCCTCGGTCATGTCCTTGTCGATTCCCGCACCGGTGGCGTAGACGACGGCGAGCGCACCCATGGCGGGGCCATGACCCTCGTCGGCCGACCGGCGCCACGATTCGATCGCCTGCGCAATGTCCTTCTCGGTGCCATCGCCAACGGCCTGCATGACGCCGATCCAGTAATGCGCTTCCGCACTTCCGGCATCGGCCGCGCGCCGGAACCAGGCGAGCGCCTCGGTCGGGTTGCGCTCCGGGTTGTGCGCGTCACGGTACATGCGCGCGAGAAGGACCTGGGCCCGTGTATCGCCGCCTTCGGCGATCGGACGCATCTCCTTGTCGGCAGTTACATAGTCGCGGGCGATCAACGCCTTGATCGCTTCGGGCAGACCAGCGCCGGCGCTACCGGGGACCGCGAGCAGCACAAGGGCGAGGCCGAGGCGCAGGCATGAGCGTGCGAAGGCGAAAGCGTGCCGCATGGCGCGTGGTCGAGGGCGATGCGTGGCGATAAGAGGCAAGCACCCTACCACGCGGTCGCGCCGCGCCGCAATCGCCCCCTAAGCCGCAAGGCCGCGGATCCGGATTGCGCGCCCGGTAGCTGTCCGCTACCGGTATCGCCAGCCACCGGTGGCGACAACAGACAGTCCTGTATCAGCGCGAGCGATTCGCGTGCGAGCTTCGATAGGCGGCGCTGGGAGGCGAAGGCGATGTTGAGCGAGCGCGTGAGCCGCGGCTGCACGATCGGGGTCAGCTGCAGTTCGTCGGAGAGGTTGCGCATGCTGAGAGAGAATGACGAGAGGATGCCGAAGCCGTGCCCTTGCTGCACGAGCTCGACGATGAACTCGGCGCCTTCGACCTGGAGCACGACGTGAAGGCCACCACCGAGCCGCGCCGCTTCCTCCTCCAGCAGCATGCGGACCGAATGCGGCGGGCTCGGCAGGATCAGCGGCAGCTTCTCGAGGGTTCGGACGCTCACCGCCGCGGACGCAGGAAACGGCGCGCGCTTGCGTGGCGATACCAGATAAAGGTCGTGATCGGTAAGCCGGATCAGCTCGATCCCGGGCCGCGACGCGGGCCCGTGCACAACGCCAATGTCGATTCGTCCTTCGAGCAGCCACTCCTGTATCGCACTGCTGCGGCCTTCGACGATCTCCAGCGATGCTTGCGGAAAGCGGCTGCGGAACGCCGTGACGAACGTTGCGGTCAGCAGCCGCTTGACGAGCGCCGGGGCGGCTATGGCTATGTTGCCGAGCGCCCCGTCGCGGGTCGCGTCGAGCGCTTCGCGCGTTTGCTCGACCTGATTGAGAATGCCGCGCGCGTGCGCGAGCAGCACTTTGCCGCCCTCGGTCAAGGCGATGCCGCGGCCGTTGCGCCGGAAGAGCGCCTGTCGCAGCTCGATCTCCAGGCGCCGCACTTGCTTGCTTAGCGCGGGCTGGTCGACTGCGAGCCGGAGCGCCGCCTTCGTGAAGCTCCCCGCCTCGGCCACGGCAACGAAGTACTGGAGCTGCTTGAAGTCCAAGGTTCTGCAATTCC
>WHTS01000059.1 GCA_009377585.1 Betaproteobacteria bacterium | reverse complement strand
CCCTGCTGGCCTTCTATTTAGACTAGCGTGCCAGTTTTGTGCCAGTGCCCGACAGTAGTCAAACTGCCTTCCCACTCAGGGAGACTGATTAGGCACGCTGGCAAGTGTTGTAAGTACCTGATTGGTATAAGGCTACGAGAGATTACTGTCGTCTTTTAATCCGTTGGTCGCTAGCTAGTTCGAGTCCATTTCTGAGAGGCAAAAGTACTCGGTCCTGCGATCAAGGACGGTCTTGGAGTTACAAAACTTCAATGGTCTAGCGAGCTGAATAGCGGGGATTCGCTCTGCTCGCCGTGGGGACGCCAACCCCGACGCAGCGGTCACGGGATTGCAGGTTTGACTCCCGTGCTGTCCAGAACCTCGGACAAAGTGTGCAGTAGACTCCTGGCATGGGTCCCGTGCCGCCCGCTGGTTGGCGTTCTGCTGATGACGGGCATTGCGGGCGAGCGTTCTCCAAAGTGGGATGCAGCGTGGATCGATACTGTGCCAGGATTGTGCCGCGCGTGCCCGTAACTCTTAGTGCGAAAATGCGTGAAAGTGAACTGCGGCGAAGTGGGCCCGCGCCGCTATCTGGTTGATGATTCAGTCGGAACTGCGCAAAACACTCAAATCGGGGACGCACTCGAAATCGGATGGTCAGGGAAACCTGGCACGTGGGTTCGAATCCCACCCTCTCCGCCAGCTACACGGCAAGTCGTTCATCTGGCTTGCTTCTCTCGCAGATCAAGAATCCGCTCCTTCGTGTGATCGTTGACGCCTATGGACGGTGGCCGACGCTGCTTCCCCGCACGCCCCTGATAAGGACCTTTGGCCGCGTGCAGTACGACAGCGCATTCATCCGCGCTTCGAGGTGCACACCCTTGCCGTTCGCCATCGATCATTGCCGGCTATATCGGGCAAGTCAACGGTATGACCGCTCAGCCAGCGACTGCAGCCCGAGATCAGCGCGCCGACTATGAGCACTTGTATGATCCCGGCACCTTACTCTAATGTAAGACACGCGGAGGGCTTCGCATGACGACCGCCACCCTGACCAGCAAGGGCCAGATTACGATTCCCGCCGCCGTGCGGCCCCTACTCCTCGTCCAAGCGCTGAAAGCGATCCGCGAGGAAGTCGAGAAGCGCGCGCACGGAAGGACGCAGGAAGCGCTTCGAGGGAAGCACCGCATGAATGAGCTCCGGCCGCGGAGCCCAGTGCGGCAGGAACTTTGCGAGCATACCCTGGCGCAGCTCATCGCTCACGAGCATCGTCGGCAGGTGCACCACGCCGACGCCGGCGATGGCGGCGCGACGTAGCGCGATCATGTCGTCGGTGACCAGGCGAGGTGCATGCCGGATCGATGCCTGTGCCCCGTCGGGCCCTTCGAGCTGCCAGACATGCTCAGCACGATCCAGGTCGAGGCTCGGGAAGTTGACCAGATCGGCCGGTACGGAGGGCGTGCCGATGCGCTCGAGCAGCGCAGGGCTCGCCACCAGACATTGCGTGCGCGTGCCGAGCGTCTTGAGCACGAGGTCGCTGTCCTGCAAAGGCAAGGGGCGTACTCGAATCGCGAAGTCGTAACCCTCGGCGATCACGTCCACGGGCCGATTGAGCTCGCGCAAGTGGATCGTCATGTGCGGACACTGCGCCAGGAACTCCGCCACCATGGCTCCGACGCGCGCGTGCAGCAAGGCGACTGGACAACTCATGCGCACGATGCCGCGCGGCTCGGAGCGCGAGAGCTCGACGGCTTCGGTTGCGGCCTCGGCTTCGGCCAGCATCGCCTTGCAATGCGCATAGACTTCCTGCCCGACGTCGGTCACGGAAAAACGACGCCTCGAGCGCTGGATCAGCCGAACGCCCAGGCGCCGCTCGAGCGACGCGATGCGCCGGCTGAGCATGGATTTCGGCTTGCCGAGGGCGCGACTGGCGGGCGCGAAGCCGCTGTGGTCGACGACCTGGGCGAAGTAATAGAAATCGTCGAGATTCTCCATGCCTGCGGCCATCGTTCTCCAGATAGAACGCTGAGGACGAATCTTACCGACTAGTGCACCGGCACATGTGGCCCTATCTTGTGATCCAGGCACAAACGTGCATTTCAGCAGGAGGTTGCGATGAAGAAGGTCCTGGGTCTGTACAGCGCTCCGCGCCAGCATTGGGTGGGCAATGGATTCCCGGTTCGGACGCTGTTCTCGTATGCAAGCCACGGCGAGCATGTGAGCCCGTTCCTCATGCTCGACTATGCGGGCCCGACACAGTTTGCTCCGGCAAAGAGCCCGCGGGGCGTGGGCGAACACCCGCACCGGGGATTCGAAACGGTCACCATCGTGTATCAAGGCGAGGTGGCGCATCGCGACTCCTCCGGCGGCGGCGGCAAGATCGGACCGGGCGACGTGCAATGGATGACCGCCGGATCGGGCATCCTGCACGACGAATTCCATTCGGCCGAATTCACCCGCGACGGCGGAACGCTGGAGATGGTGCAGCTGTGGGTGAACCTGCCCGCGAAGGTAAAGAAGTCTGCGCCGGGGTACCAGTCGATTGCGAGCGCTGCCATCCCGACGCTGGCGCTGCCTGGCGATGCTGGATCCATACGCGTGATCGCGGGCGAATACAGCGGCAAGCGTGGACCGGCGAGAACCTTCACCCCGATGGACGTGTGGGACTTGCGTCTGAACGCGGGAAAGTCGGCACAGCTGCGGTTCGCGGACGGGCGCACGCTTGCGCTGGTGGTGTTGCGCGGAACCGTGCAGGTCAATGAAAGCGAGATCGCGCGCGAGGCGCAAATGGTCGTACTCGACCGATCCGGAGCAGAGGTGACGATCGAAGCGAACACCGACGCCACGCTGCTGATCCTGAGCGGGGAGCCCATCGGCGAGCCCGTAGTGGGATACGGCCCGTTCGTGATGAACACGGAAGCCGAAATCCAGCAGGCGATCGCGGACTTCAATGCCGGGAAGTTCGAGCACGCGACCGCCGAGTGATTGCAGCATCGAACGGATTCGCCGCCTGGCGGCGAGTCCGTATCTTCAACCGGGCCTCGTGCCCATCGATAGGAGTTTGACCATGAGCAAACCGTATGTGCGTCTGGACAAGAACAACGCCGCGTTGGCCGCGAAGAAGTAAGTCCGCGCGATTGACCCTCCTTGGGATGCGACTTAGCATAAAGCATCCGCCGCGCCGCAGCGTGCATCCCAGGGAGGCTGCCTCATGCCCATTTGTTCCTATCCGGGTTGTGACGAATTTGCCATGAAGGGAAACGTCCGCTGCTCGGCGCATGTGATTCGAAACGCCTCCGACCGGAAAGTCGAGTCGGCCGCGCTAAAAAAGATGCACGCAGCCGAAGAGGTGGCCCGGAAGCGGAAGGAAGAGCAGGACAGTCGCAACAAGGTCGCGCAACAGAAAGCCGAGTCGGACGCAAAGCGTAAGGCCCTGCAGGAGGACGTCATTCGGCAGCATCGGCAGACCTGGAATGCGCAGGTCGACGCCGTCGTGAGCCAGGTGATGTTGCTGCGCCAGACCGATCCGAACGCCAATGCGGGAAACAACGCGGTGGGAAGCACGGCCGGCGGCACCGGCAATCCGGTCGCACTGGTCATGTCGAGCCCGACGCACGGCGTGTCGAAGGGCGATATTACGCGCGGGATGGCCGGCTTTGACAGTTCCGATTCCGGACTTTTCAAGTTCCGCAGGAAAGGCGTGCTCGTCCACTGCGCCTGAGCTTACGCCGTCACCTGGGCGTAACCGTCGCCGCCGCACGACGACCGCATTCTTTTCGGATTGGCTGATTGCTTCGCAACGCGCAAAATGCGCTCACCGGCAAGCCACCGAATCCGCGGCGGGCCGGCCACGAACTCACCGGCACGCCACCGATCCGCGGCGGGGCCGGTGATGGAATGTCCTCCATGCACCGGGAGAGTCGCCATGCGACGGAACCAGGGTTTCGTCCTGTTCAGCATCGCCATTGCACTCGTATTGCTTGTTGGCATCGCCTGGTACGCCTACGTGCAGCACGAAGCGAGCAAGCAGGAGATGCTGCAGCAGGCCGCGCAAAACTTTCTTCAGGAGCACAAGGACGGCCGGTTTCCTGCGCCGCCGACGGCCGCCGAGATCTGGGCGGCCCAGGAGCAACGCGGTGCGCGCAGCGATCCGAAGCCGGCTGGTACGGCACCGCAGCGGCCGCTGAACACGGGCCCATCAGTGCAACCGCGAGCGGCAGCCGCGGGTCCCGGTGCTTTCGGCGGCAACGGCGGTCCGCTGCTGTCGAGCGCGCTGCTGCTTGCGGCGCTTACCGCGCTCGGATTCGCCGGCAGCACCTACCGGCTGGCGAAGCAGGGTGGCCTCATTCGGCTCGAGCGCGACCGCCTGGCGCAGGAACTGGACAACCTGCAGGCCGCCGGTAACCACCTCGCCGGTAATCACCCCAACGGCCGCCCCGCCCCGCCATGGCAGCAGGGGGCGCTCATGATGGTGCGCGCCAGCACCGTGCCGGCGATCGCCTACGACCTCGATGCCCGCGTCCTCGAGGTGAGCGAAGCGTTCACCCGGATCACGGGTTACACGCGCATCGACATCCCCGATGTGAAGAGCTGGTTCACCAAGGTCTTGCGCACACCCGACGCGGAACTGGAAGCGGCGCTGGAGGCTTTTCGCACCAAGGTGCACGGCGGCGAAATCGAGACCCGAACCATTTGGACCAGCTCCGGCGAGACTCGCATGTGGTTGTGCCAGCCGCTCGAAGTCTGGCCGCTGGAGGGGGACGCGCTGCTGCTGGTTGCGCGCGCGACCGACGTGACCGCGGAAGCCGAAGCGGCGCGCGCTGCACGCACCGAGGCGGAATCGCTGCGAGCCGCGCTGCATGCGTCGAACCACCCGCCCGACGCCGCAGCCGAACCCCGCCCGCCCGCCGCCGAACCCCAGTCGGCGTCGGCCCGGGAAACGGACCTTGCCGCGCAGCTGGCAAGGTGCGATGAAGAATGCAAGCGACTCCAGTCCCAGGCGCGCACGCTGAACGAGCGCTTGACCGCGGCGCAGGCCGAGACCACGGCGCTGCGGGCACAAGAGACGGATCTCGCACGGCGCGCCGAGGCGCGGGCGAGCGAGCTGCAGCAGGGCGCCGTGCTGCTCGAAGCCGCGTACAAGGCCGCCGCTAGCGGCTTGTGCCTGCTCGATGTGGATCTCGAAACCCTGCGGGAAAACGAGCGCTGGCAGCAGATGGCAAGGGACGTGGGCAGTGTTCAGGGCGCGCGCGACGCGATCACGCCTCTCGCTCGCGAGACGTTGCGAATCCGCAGTGCAACGCGCAGCGCCAACGTCCGCGTGCGCAGCGCCAGCGGCGCCGAGCGCATCTGGCGGGTCGACTGTCAGCCCATCGTCGCGGACGCCGGCGCGGTGACGGCGCTCGCAATTTCCGCCGAGGATGTCAGCGAACAGGCGGGCCGGATGGCTCGCCTGCAGGAAGATGCCGAACGACTCCGGGTCTTCGCCGAGCATCTCGAAGACGGCCTCTGGATCGCCGACCCGCGCGTGCCGCGTCTGGTCTACGCGACGCCTCAGGCCGGCAAGCTACGGGGGCGTTCGCTGCCGCGCGTGCTGGAGGATTTTTCCGAATGGACCGCGGCCGTGCTCGAGGAAGATCGAGAACGCGTGCGCCAGGCTTTTTTTGCGGCGGGCGTCGAAGGCAGCTACAACGCCGAATATCGGGTCGTGCGCGACGACGGTTCCATCGTGTGGCTGCACGATCGGGCCGTCGCGGTGCACGATGCGCAGAATCGCCTGCGCTATCTCGTCGGCGTTACCTCCGACGTCACCGTGCGCAGGAATGCCGAAGACACGATGCGAAGTGCGGCAGCGATCTTGAGGACGCTGGTCGAGCACGCGCCTGCGATGATCTGGCTGAAGGACGCGCAGGGACGCTATCTCTATGCCAATCGGGAATACGCGAAAGTAACCGGCTTTGCCGGCGAGCAGCTGCATGGAAAGACGGACTTCCAGGTATTTCCCCGTGCGGCAGCGGAGCGCATGCACGAGAACGACGCACGCGCGCTCGCTGCGAGCAGCGTCCAGCAATTCGAGGAAACGCTACAGCTGGGCGATGGCCTGCATCACTTCCTCGCGCTCAAGTTCCCGGCGCGGGATTCAGAAGCGCCTGCCGGCGCGCTCTGCGGCATCGCGCTCGAGATCAGCGCGCGACGTCGCAGCGAAGACGCGCTGCGCGCCGAGGAAAGTCGCTACCGCGCAATAGTGGCGAGCCTGCCTCAAGCGCTGTTGATCGCGCGCGAGAACAAGATCGTTTACGCCAATGCGGCGGCAGCGGAGCTGCTGGGGGCGGCAGAGGCCAGCGCGCTCGTCGGCACGCCCCTGCAGCAGCTTGCGGCCGGCTCGGGGCCGGCGCTGGCGCAGACGGCCAAGATCCTGACCGCGGAGGAAGCGGGCAGGCGGCGCTTCGCCACCCGCCTCAAGGCAGGCGGCGAACGCGAACTGGAGGTCGACGTGAGCGCGGCAGCCTACGAAACGGCCACGGAACGGGCGGTGCAATTCGTCGTCCAGGACATTGGCGAGCGCAACGCGCAGATCCGATCCCTGCAGGAGGCGGAGGCGTTCTTCCATGGCCTTTGCGATGCGATTCCCGCAGCCCTGCGCCTGCTCGACGTGGGCGGGCGCTGTAACTTCGCGAGCCGCGGCTGGGAGGCCCTGGGCGGTTCCATCGCCGATGGCGACTGGTTACAACGGGTCAATCCGGACGACAGGGCCGGCGTGCGCAGCGCTTATGCGGCGCCGTCGCGACGTGACGAGCCGGTCTACCTCGAATATCGACTGGGCGACGGCAGCGGCGAGCGCTGGATACTCGACATCGTGCTGCCGCGCTTCGACGCGCAAGGGCAATGGAAAGGCTACCTCAGCACCGCCGTCGACATTTCGCCGCGCAAACGCACGGAAGCGGCGCTGCGCGCGCATGCCGACGACCTTGCCGCCTTGCTCGATCGCTGTCCGGCGCCGATATGGGTGGCGGATTCGAGCGGCAGCCGCGGTTATGCCAACCAGGCTTGCCTTGCCTGGCTCGGCGCCAAGTCCGAAGGCATCCGAGGGCCCGATCTCGGCGAGCACGTGCATCCCGAGGACCGTGACGAGTGGTTGCATACGCGACAACGACACACGAACGAGGGCACGCGATTCGATGGCATATTCCGGTTGCGTCGGTTCGACGACGACTACCGCCACGTGCATGTCACCGCTCTGCCCGTGGCCGCAAATGGTGGCGACGATACGCGCTTCGTGGGCTTCCTGGACGACGTCACCGAATTCCGGCGAACGGCGCAAGCGCTCGCCGTCGAGGAGCAACGCCGTTCGCAAATCATCGCTCTGCTCAGTGCCACGCATAACGACGAGCTGGGGCAGGTGCGCCATACCGCTGAATTGGTGCGCGTGATGTTTCCGGAAGAACCGAAATTGCAACAGGTCTCCGCCACGGTGCTCGAGGAAGCGCAGCGCCTGGAGAAGCTGGTCGAGGAGATGCTCGTGCCGCTGCGCGCCCAAGGCGCAGCCGGCGCAGGATGACGAGTGTCTAATACGCGAGTCGAACGTGCACGCCTTCCCAGGCCGACCGGGCCATCGCCTCGGTAACCTGAACGCTGCGTAAGCCGTCGACCCCGGACGCCGCGGGCTCGCGCATTTCCAGTAGCGCCGCGCTGAAATCGGCGACGCAGGCGGCGTGCGCATTGATCACCGGGTATTGGGTGCGCCGCGCCTTGCCTTCTTCGCCCACGTAGACTTCGATTTCGCCGCTGGCGCGGCTTCGGGTAACGCCGCGGCCCGTGATCCGGCCCTGGCTGCCATAGATGACCAGATCGTTGTGCGGGTAGGGCGTTCTTTCGTGGATGGCGACCTGCGCCATTGCGCCGTTGCGGAACCGGAACGTGGCCAGGTTGACGTGCTCCATGACTCCGCGCGAGGTATCGAACAGCGCGCTCACCGTTTCGATCTCCGAGGAGAGCAGGTAGCGCAGGATGTCGTAGATGTGCACGCCGATGCTCATCGTCGTGCCGAGCCCGGCCATGGCCGGATCGAGCCGCCACGTGCCTTGCCTTTCCTCCGAACGGGCTCCCGGGCTCGCCTCGATGGTGACCTGGCGCACCTCGCCGATCTCGCCGCTGTCGATGATGCGCTTGCAGTCGACGAAGCACGGCATGAAGCGGTTGTGGAAGTTGACGCCGAGCGTGACGCCGGCTTGCGCGCACTCGGCGACGATGCGTTCTGCATCGGCCACGTTCGTGGCCATGGGCTTGTCGCAGAACACGTGCTTGCCCGCGCGCGCCGCGGCGACGGCCTGCTCGGCGTGAAGCGCGTTGGGCGTATGAATGGCCACCACGGTGACGGCCGGATCGCGCAGCAGGTCCTCGTAGCGGGTATAGGCGTGGCGCGCGCCGAACCGGGCGGCGAACGCTGCCGCCCGCTCCCCTTCCCGACTGACCACCCCGACAAGGTCGTTGCCTGCGAATGCGGTGACGGCCGGCAGAATGCGTTCCTCGGCGATACGGCCCGTGCCGATGAGCCCCCAGCCGTTTCTCTGCGTCATAGCGGCCTCGCTTCAATGGTCACGTTGTTCAAAACACCGACCGGCCGGAACGAGGAATCCGTCAAGGCGCATTCCTCGATTCCGGTGTCTTACGGCACGCTATTGCTTCGGCAAGCCTGCGCTCTTCACGATCATGCCATAGCGCTGGATATCGCTTTTCAGCAAATCGGCGAGCTGCTGAGAGGTTCCGGGCCACGGCGTGACGCCGAGGGCGGTGAGCTTCTGCGTGACGTCGCTCGCCTGCAGCGTGCGGATCAATTCCTTGCTCAACCGCTCGACGATCGCGCGCGGCGTTGCCACCGGAACGAACATGCCGTACCACAGCGGCATGGTGAAATCCTTTACGCCCGCCTCGATGGCGGTCGGCACATCGGGCACGGTTGGAATGCGCTTCTCGGTCAATACCGCAAGCGGACGCACTTTGCCGGCCTTGATCTGCGGGGTTGCCGTAGTGACCGGCATTACGACCTCGTCGACCTCGCCGCTCGACATCGCGATCATCGCCTGCGTTACGCCCTTATAGGGCACATGCACGATGTTGATCTTCTCCAGATGCTTGAGCAGCTCGTTGGCAAGGTGATTGGTCGTCCCTGTGCCGCCGGAGCCGAAATTAAGCTTGCCGGGATAAGCGCGGGCGAGATCGACGAACTGCTTGAGCGTCTTCGCCGGCACCGACGGATGCACCAGCAGCACGTTGGGGATGGAGGCGAGGCGGGCGACCGGCGCGAGATCCTTGACCGCATCGTAGCCGGGATTCGCATACAACGACACGCTGACGGCGATGCTGGCCGTTGCAACGACCATCGTATAGCCGTCCGGTGCGGATTTCGCGACCTGTCCGATACCCAGATTGCCGCCGACCCCCGGGCGGTTGTCCACGATGACCTGCTGGCCCAGGTACTCTCCCAGCTTGTGCGCGATCAGCCTGCCCACCACGTCGCTGGAAGCGCCGGGCGGGAACGGCACGATGAACCGGACCGGTTTGGCCGGATAGTTACTTGCAGCAGCGGGCGCCGGGGCCTGCGCGAAGGCTCCCGCGCAGCAGATTGCGACTCCTATCGTAAGAGCGGTACGACCGAGTGTGACCAACGATTTCATTCAACCTCCCTGGTGATTTCGTGGCTTACGATGAACATATCAACATTTGAACGCATGATTGGTATCCGCGTGCCTGCCTGCTTCAATGCGGCGGGCCGAGCGCGCGCCGCTCCACGGACAACAGCTAGGTTAGCGAAAAATCCCCGTCGGGGCGAAGTGGACCCTCCCGTACGCGGCCGCAAGTGCCTCTTGGGCCAATGCACTGGCATGGAGGAATCCGGCATCATAGCGGACGCCGCCCGGCCAACGGGCGGCGTCCGGTCAACTTGCTGGCGATTGTAGCGACGGAGCGTAACGGCAGAACCTGAATACGACTAACAACGGAGGACACCGATGCGTGCGAAACTGTTGGCGGAGTTCATTGGTACCTTTTGGCTCGTCCTGGGTGGTTGCGGCAGCGCCGTGCTTGCGGCTGCATTTCCGGAAGTCGGCATCGGATTGCTGGGCGTGTCGCTGGCGTTCGGGCTCACCGTGCTCACCGGTGTCTACGCGCTCGGCCCGATCTCGGGCGGGCACTTCAATCCCGCCGTGTCGGTGGGACTGTGGGCTGGCGGCCGCTTTCCGGCGGGTCAGCTGCTGCCCTACATCATCGTTCAGGTGCTCGGCGGCATCGTGGGCGCCGGCGTGCTCTACCTCATCGCGAGCGGCAAGGCGGACTTCAGCCTCGCCGGCGGCTGGGCGCTGCAGCAGCTGTGGCTGTTCTGGATCGCGCCCATCATCGGCGCCGCGATCGCTGGGTTTACCTTCAAGGCCTTGCTCGAGGGCGAGCGGCTGCAGCCGCCGGTCACCGGGCGCACGGAAACCGCGACGCCGTAGCGAGCTGCTTGCAAGGGATTGCGGGCGCCGCCCTCACCCGGGCGCCCGCAGAACGCGGGGTCCGGCCCGCGAAGCCGTGATCATGGCCGGAGCGATGTCACACGTCTGCAATATCCCCACAATAATCTCCAGTGCGGGAACAGGGCAACGAAACCATTGGAGATGGAATGAAAAGAGCCAAGTCGGGTTACGCAGCAGCTGCGCTGATAGCCGCAACCGCAAGCGTGTTTTCGTTTGCTGCAACAGCGCAGACGGTGAAAATCGATGGGTCGAGCACGGTGTTCCCCATTTCCGAGGCCGTCGCGGAAGATTTTCAGAAAGCCAAGCGCGGCGCGGTGAAAGTCACCGTGGGCATTTCCGGTACCGGCGGCGGGTTCAAGAAATTCTGCCGCGGCGAGACCGATATTTCCAACGCCTCGCGCCCCATCACCAAGAAGGAGATGGACGCTTGCAAGGAAGCCGGAATCACCTACATCGAGATGCCGGTCGCCTTCGATGCGCTCACGGTGGTCATCAATCCCAAGAATACCTGGGCGAAGCAGATGACGGTGGCAGAGCTCAAGAAGATCTGGGAACCGGCAGCGCAAGGCAAGATCACGCGCTGGAACCAGGTGAACCCCGCTTGGCCCAACGAGGAGATCACGCTGTTCGGTCCGGGCGCGGACTCCGGCACGTTCGAGTACTTCACCGAAGCCATCGTGGGCAAGGCCAAGTCCAGCCGCGGCGACTTCACCGCGAGCGAGGACGACAACGTGCTCGTCACCGGCGTGAGCCGCGATGTGCATGCGCTCGGCTACTTCGGCTACGCCTACTACGAAGCAAACCGCAACAAGCTCGCTGCGGCGGCGATCGTGCCGGCGCCGGGCAAGCCCGCGGTGGCGCCTTCCGCGCAGAACGTCGAGAACGGGTCCTACACGCCGCTGTCGCGTCCGATCTTCATCTACGTCAATGCGAAGTCGGCGGCCAAGCCCGAGGTGAAGGAGTTCGTGGAATTCTTCAACAAGAACGCCAACAAGCTCGTGAAGGAGGTGAAGTACGTGCCTCTGCCGGCCAGTGCCTACGCCGACAACATGGCGTCCCTCAACAAGATGCGCCTGGGAACCAAGTTCGGCGGCTCGAACAAGGTGGGACTGTCGATCGACGACCTGATGAAGATGAAAGCGAAGCTGTAACGGCAGCCGCAGCCCGCGCGTTTCCACAGCGCTTGGACAAAGGGGGCGTTCGCGCCCCCTTCGACTATCCCGAATTCGCGCAATTCGTGCACGAAGAGCGCCTGTAACCAAGTAGAATCGCACAAGTCTCGAACGTCATGCCACCCGCGATAACGTACGCCGACCTTCCTCCGTCCGCCAGGGTGATCTCGCCCCGACTCCGGCACAAAGCGACTCGCCACCTCAAGGAGCGGGTCATCGAGACCCTGCTGCTTCTTGCGGGTCTGTCAGCCGTCGCCACGACCATCGCCATCGTGTGCATCCTGGTGTACGAGTCGATCGGCTTTTTCGAGCACGTCTCCCTCGTCGACTTTCTCACCGACACGCAGTGGACTCCGCTGTTCGCGGACGCCCACTACGGCATACTGCCGCTGGTTTCCGGCACGCTCACGGTCGCCTTCGTCGCGCTTTCGATCGCGATCCCGATGGGGACGATCGTTGCGCTGTATCTGAGCGAGTTTGCGCCGCACGCGCTGCGGGAGGTGGTCAAGCCGTTTCTGGAGTTGCTGGAAGCCGTCCCGACCGTGGTCTTCGGCTATTTCGCCCTGCTGTTCGTCACCCCGATGCTGCAGAAGCTCTACCCGGATCTGCCGGGGTTCAACATGCTCGCCGCCGGCATCGTCATCGGCATCTTCATCATTCCGTACATCAGCTCGGTGGCCGAGGATGCGATGCGCGCCGTTCCGATGGCGATGCGGGAAGGTTCGTACGCCATGGGCGCGACGCGATTCCAGACGGCAGTGCGCGTCATCACGCCGGCCGCGACCTCGGGCATCGTCGCGGCTTACATACTGGCCATCTCGCGCGCGATCGGCGAGACGATGGTGGTGGCCATCGCCGCGGGGCTGCAGCCGACCTTCACGTTCAACCCGCTGGAGCCGGCGGCGACGATCACGGCCTATATCGTTCAGGTCGCCCTCGGCGACCTGCCGCACGGCAGCATCGGCTATCAGAGCATCTTCGCGGCGGGCCTCGTGCTCGTGCTGATGACGCTCGGCTTCAACGTCGTCGGCCATGCCCTGCGCCGTCGCTTCCGCGAGGTGTATTGATGGATCCGCGCATGGCGGAGATGCGCGCGCTGATCGCGCGCCATAAGCTCAACGATCACCTGTTCGCGTGGCTCGGCCTGTTCTGCACGATGATTGCCGTGATCATGCTGCTCGCGGCGTTCCTGGATCTTCTGGTCGACGGATGGGTACGGCTGAGGCCGGAATTCTTCACCTCGTTCCCGTCACGCCGGGCGACCGCGGCCGGCATACTTTCCTCATGGGTGGGGAGCGCGCTGGTGATGCTCGTCACCATGTTCTCCGCCGTTCCGCTCGGCGTCGGGGCCGCGATCTATCTCGAGGAGTACGCGAAGAAGAAGAACCTGCTCACCGATCTCATCGAGATCAACGTCACCAATCTCGCGGGCGTACCCTCGATCGTCTATGGCCTGCTCGCGCTGGGCCTGTTCGTTTACGCCCTGGGGTTCGGGCAGAGCATTCTTTCGGCCGGACTCACCCTGGCGCTGCTGATCCTGCCTATTGTCATCGTGGCGACGCGCGAAGCATTGCGCGCGGTGCCGAGCAACATCCGCGAGGCGGCCTACGCGCTTGGCGCGACACGCTGGCAGATGATTTCCGGACACCTCGTACCGTATTCCCGAGGCGGCATCCTGACGGGGGTCATCATCGGGATGTCGCGCGCTATCGGAGAAACGGCGCCGATCATCACGATTGGCGCGCTCACCTTCATCGCGTTCCTGCCGTCGCTGCCTTTCACCGGCGATCCGCCTGCCGGGTTGTTCGACTGGCTGCTGGCGCCGTTCACGGTGCTGCCGATCCAGATGTTCAACTGGGTCTCGAGACCGGACAGCGCTTTCCTGAGCAACGCCGCCGCCGCCGGCGTGGTGCTGATCGCGATGACCTTGCTGATGAACGGTTTTGCCATCTACCTGCGGTATCAGATCAGGAAGAAGATCAAATGGTAACGGTAACGCGCGCGACTTCCGTTGCTCCGCAGCCGACGCCGGCTCCGGAGAGAGGGCTCGCGGCCAAGGCGCAAGTTCAGGGCTTGGATTTCTTCTACGGGTCGTTCCATGCACTGAAGGCGATCGATCTCGCGCTCTACGAGAAGAAGGTCACCGCGCTGATCGGACCTTCCGGCTGCGGCAAGTCGACGCTGCTGCGCTGCTTCAACCGCATGCACGATCTCTATCCGGGCAACCGCTACGACGGATCGATCGTCCTGTACCCGGACAACACCAACATACTGAGCCGCGAGGTCGACCCGATCGAGGTCCGGATGCGAATCAGCATGGTGTTCCAGAAGCCCAATCCGTTCCCGAAGTCGATCTACGAGAACGTGGCCTACGGGCTGCGCGTGCGCGGGGAGCGCAGCCGCTCGGTTATCGACGACAAGGTCGAGGAGGCGCTGCGCAGCGCAGCGCTCTGGGAGGAGGTGAAGGACCGGCTGCAGAACCTGGCATTCAACCTGTCGGGCGGCCAGCAGCAGCGAATGTGCATCGCGCGCGCACTGGCCACCGACCCCGAGATCCTGCTGTTCGACGAGCCGACTTCGGCGCTGGATCCCATCGCCACGGCGAGCATCGAGCAGCTGATCGCGGAGCTGCGCTCCAGGGTAACCATCCTGATCGTCACGCATAATATGCAGCAGGCGGCCCGGGTCTCGGAGTACACGGCGTACATGTACCTGGGCGAGCTGGTGGAGATGGACGAGACCGAAAAGATCTTCATCAAGCCATCGAAGCGCGAGACCGAGGACTACATCACGGGGCGCTTCGGATAATGCATGCAGCGAACAGCGGTTGTGCCCTTCTGCCGGAGCCGCCGCGATGGAGTCCGAAATGGCGACCATTCTGATCGTCGAGGACGATCCCGATATCCAGGAACTGGTCGCCTACAACCTGAAGCGTGCCGGACACCGCACGCTGGGCGTGACCAGCGCCGAAGCCGCCCTCGGAACGGTCAACCAGTCGCTGCCCGACCTGGTGCTGATCGACTGGATGCTGCCGTCGATGAGCGGCATCGAGCTCGCGCGCACGCTGCGGGGCAATCGGCGCACCGCGGACATTCCGCTCATCATGCTGACTGCCCGCGGCGCGGAGGAAGACAAGCTCACGGGCCTGGAGCTCGGTGCCGACGACTACATGACCAAGCCGTTCAGTCCGCGTGAGCTCAACGCGCGCATCAAGGCGGTGCTCCGGCGCCGCGCGCCACAGACGACCGACGACGCGGTAGAGGCGCAAGGGCTGCGAATCGAGCCGGCGAGCCGGCGGGTGAGCGCGGGCAACCAGCCGGTCGCGCTTGGCCCCACGGAATTCCGCCTGCTGCATTTCTTCATGACGCACCCGGATCGCGTCTATTCGCGCGCTCAGTTGCTCGATTACATCTGGGGCGATCACGTGTTTCTCGAAGAGCGAACCGTGGACGTGCACATCCGGCGCCTGCGCAAGGCGCTCGAGCCGAGCGGCCACGACCGACTGATCGAGACGGTGCGAAGCGCCGGCTACCGTTTCGCGCGGGCGGCATGAGCTTCCCGGAGGCGGCGTGAGTGTACGCATGCAGGGCGCCGGCGAAATCCGAGTTCCGTCTGCGGCGGAAGGGTCGGGGCCGAGCGGCGGGAGGCGGCTCGGAATCCGCTCCAAGCTGTTCGTCGCATCGATCGTCCTGATCGGCGTCTCGCTGGCTGCTTCGGAGATCTATCTCACCCGCGCGCTCGAGGCGCAGCTGCTCGAGAGCATTCGCGACGAGCTCCTGGTGCGCGCGCGCCTGGTTGCCGAGCGCGCGTCGGGCATCGCGTCGGCATCGGACGATGTGCGCGCGTTCGACCGGCTGGCCGATCACCTGGGCGCGACGGCGCGCGGGCGGGTGACGCTGGTGAGGCGCGACGGCACCGTCGTAGGCGATTCGGGAGTGGCGGCGGAAGAGCTCGCACGGCTCGACAACCACGCTGCACGGCCCGAGATTGCCCGGGCACTGGCGGCGCGCGAGGGCTCAGGCACGCGCCTGAGCAGCACCGTGAGGGAGCGGCTCATGTACGTGGCCGTTCCGATCACGGATCAGGGCAACATCGTCGGCGCGGCGCGCATCGCGGTTCCGTTGGACCGGATCGACCTGCTGATCGGCGAGCTGCGCATGACCCTCGCCGCGGCAGCGCTGGTCGCGCTCGTGGTGGCCGCCGTGCTTTCCTGGTTCGCCGCCCAGCTGGTGTCTCGAAACGTGCGCCAGCTCACCGCCGCGGCGCGGGGGATGGCGGTGGGCAATCTGTCGCTCCGCACGCGCATTCCCGGCCACGACGAGGTGGCCGCGCTCGGACACGCGCTCGATCAGCTTGCCGGCAACCTGTCGCGCACGCTGGAGGAGCTGCGCGCCGAGCGGGACCTGCTCGACGGAATTCTGGCCAGCATGGCCGAGGGCGTTCTGGTCGTGGGACCCGACGGACGCATCGTGCTCATGAATACGGCATTGAAGGCCATGCTGCTGGTGTCGGGCGACCCGGCCGGCAAGAACGTGCTGCACGTCATTCGCAACGCGAACCTGAGCGAAACGCTCGGCCGCGCCCGCGAGGGCGCCCCCGCCGAGATGGAGTTGGAACTGGGGGGGCTCATGCCGCGGCGCCTGCTCATGCGCGCCCGCGCGCTGGAGGACGCTCCCGGGAGCGTCCTCGCCGTCCTGGTCGATCTCACCGAGCTGCGCAGGCTCGAGTCGGTGCGCCGCGACTTCGTCGCCAATGCCTCCCACGAGCTGCGCAGCCCGCTCACGTCCATTCGCGCGGCGGCCGAAACGCTCGAGAGCGCCCACGACGATCCGGACGGCGCCAAGCGCTTCATCGATCTCATCGTGCGCAACGCCGAGCGGCTGCAGAACCTGGTCGACGACATGCTGGAGCTTTCGCGCATCGAATCGCGCGAGGTTCAGCTCGAGCTGGAAGCGCTCGAGCTGGACGCGGTGGCCGAGCGCGTCGTGGCGCACCACCTGCCCCGTGCGGAAATGAAACGCATCGCGCTCGGCTGCGCATCCGGCATGCCGGCCGTTCGTGCCGATCGCAGGGCGCTCGAGCACGTCCTCGGCAACCTCATCGACAATGCGCTGAAATACTGCGCCGAAGGGGCGACGGTGCGCGTCGGCGCAGCACGCGAGAACGGGCGCGTGCGCATCTCGGTCGCCGACGACGGGCCGGGCATCGCCCCGCCGCACCTGGAGCGAATCTTCGAGCGCTTCTATCGGGTCGACCCGGGACGCTCGCGCGAGCTCGGCGGCACGGGTCTCGGGCTGGCGATCGTGAAGCACCTGGTCGAAGCGATGGGCGGGACGGTTGCGGTCGAAAGCCGCGTCGGCGCCGGTTCCACGTTTTACTTCACCCTTCTTGCCGGAGCCTGACATGGCGACTCTCACCGACCGCGAATACGACGCCGAGCTGCACAGGCTGCACGATCAGCTCCTGATCATGGGCGCGCGCGTCGAGGAAATGATCGCGAACAGCATGCGGGCCCTGGTCGAGCGCGATACCGATGTCGCCCAGCGCACGATCGAGTTCGATCATCAGATCAACCGGCTCGAGGTGGAGATCGACGAGCTGTGCCTGCGCATCCTGGCACGGCGCCAGCCGGTCGCATCGGATCTGCGCCTGATCACGCTCGCGCTCAAGCTCGTCACCGACCTGGAGCGCATCGGCGACATCGGCGTCAACATCTGCGAGCGGGTGATCGAGCTCAACATGGAGCCGCCGCTCAAGCAGTACGTCGACCTGCCGCGCATGGCGCAAATCGTCCAGGGGATGATCCGCGACGCCCTCGACGCCTTCGTCAATGCCGACGTGGATCGCTCCCGCGACGTGGTCGAGCGCGACCGCGTGGTCGACGCCTACTACGGCCAGATCTTCCGCGAGCTGCTCACCTACATGATGGAGGATACGCGCAACATCTACCGGGCGATCCGGCTGCAGTCGATCGCGAAGTACCTGGAGCGGATCGGCGATCACGCGACCAATCTGGCCGAGATGGTGATCTTCATGGTGCTCGGCAAGGACGTCCGCCATCTCGGCAGCATGACCGAGCCTTCCGCCCGGCGAATGCCGCGGGGAATCCTGTTCCTCTGCCGCCAGAACGCGGCGCGCAGCCAGATGGCCGAAGCGTTGGCGAGGAAGCGGTTGCCGTCCGGAATCCACATCGCAAGCGCAGGCTCCGAGCCCGCCGCAGCGGTGAATCCATGGGCGGTACGCACGATGCAGGAAGTCGGCCTCGACATCTCCTCGCAACAGCCCAAGCCGCTCGCCGAGGTGGCCTGGGGCGACTTCGACACCGTCGTCACGCTTTGTGCCGAAGAAGTCTGCGTCGTTCCGCCGCGCGGACTGCGCCAGTACCATTGGCCCCTCGACGACCCCGCCGCGGTCGCAGGCACGGACGCGGAAATCCAGGCGGCGTTCCGCGCCACGCGCGACGAAATCGAGCGGTGGCTGCGGGAGCTGGTCGAGGGCTTTCGTTAGCCTATTCGACCGGGATCGTCTCCCAGGCATTGGCCTCGCGGCGCGTCTGCGCGGCGTGATACGAGTGGCCGGTCAGCCATAGCAGCAGACCGATCACGGCGCAGCCGAGCTGGCCCGCGGCGAGCCAGACGACCGTGGGCGAAAGCAGCGGCGCGACGACTCGGGCGACCAGCGGCGCTAGCATGATCTGCGTGAACGCCTGGCAGCGCGCCGTGCCACAGCGTCATGAAGCCGAAGGCGAACATGTAAGCGGTGAGCGACTGCTGTACTTCGATCGGCGTGGCGCGCAGCGACGCCTCGATGTCGGGGAACGCGGGCAGATAGGTATCGACCGAGAACGGTCCCAGCATCGACAGCGCGGCGAGCAACATGGCCAGCGCGGATGCGGAGAGCACGGGCGGGGTGGGGCGCGGCTTCATCGGCTATTCATTACGATTGCGTTCGTCGACCTCGAATTCGAGCGGGGGCTGCAGCTCGATCCAACGCGACGCCACGCTGACGAGCGGGCCCAGGCTTCGCAATACTCGTGCCGCTCGCGTGCGCTTGTTCGAGCGATCGGCGTACACGCGACGGGCCGCGCTCGTCGGCCGGCGCACGAGTTATATGCAATCTCGGCGTCCGCAGCCGATGGACCGCCATGCGGAGCCGAATCGGACCGGGCCGTCTGCGCGCGCCTGAACAAGGATCTGCCCGATCCCATGGCAGCGGTTGGACGATTGCCGCAGCAGCCGCATTTCGATCGACACTCGGAGGTGCGATGAAGATCAAGGACGTGATTTGCGCGGTGGGCCGTTCGGGCTATATGCATCGCGACCTCCTGGCGATCAAGGCGGGAAGGGCCAAACCCAATGGCAGCCTTTACGACGGCGCGCCCATGTCGCCCGGATTCACGCGCATCATCGAGCCGGCGACGATCATCTCGGTCATGCTCGTGCTGGAAGACGGCCAGGTCGCGTTCGGCGATTGCGCCGATGTGATTCTGGCCGGCGTCGCGGGCCGCGATCCGGCGTTCGATGCCCGGCATCACATCGACTATGTGCGCACCGAAATGGCGGCGGCACTGCGCGGTCGCGACGTATCCGAATTCCGGCGTCATGCCGAAGAGATGGATCGCTTCGAGCACGCCGGCAAGCGCCTGCATACCGCGATCCGTTACGGCGTGAGCCAGGCGCTCCTGCACGCCAGCGCGCTGGCTCACAAGAAAACCATGGCGGAAGTGATCGCGCGCGAGTACGGCAGCCGCATCGCCACCGCACCCATTGCGATCCTCGCTTCCTGTCACAAGGACGACCCGGGCCAGCTCGACCGCGTGATCCTGAAGCGCGTGGAGCTTGCCGATATCAAGCGCTTCGCCGCTGCCCAGGCATCCGATTTCGTTCAGATCAAGACGCCCGACCTCGGCAGCATCCACAACACCATCGAGGCCGTGCTCTACTGCAAGGCCAACGGCATGGGCGCCTGCCTGGGCGGCACGGCGAACGAGACCGACCATTCGACCCGCATTTCGTGCCACATCGGGCTCGCCTGCCAGCCCGACTTCATGCTCTCCAAGCCGGGGCTCGGCGCCGACGAAGCCTTGATGATCCAGACCAACGAGATGGCGCGAACGCTCGCGCTGCTCGCAGCACGCCGGTAACAGCGTCAGTTGCGGTTGCGCCGGCGCATGGCGCCGGTTTTGTGCCGGCGGGATTGGCAGCTAGAATCCTGCGGCAGCCTGACGAGGAGCCAGCAGCCATGCCTCGCGAACTCGTGTTTCGCCTCAGCCGTTTCCGCGACCATTACTTTCCGAAGTTCGAACAGAAGTATCGCGAGCTGGTGGCGAAGGGCCAGCACCCGGGCACCCTCTTCATCGGCTGCTCGGATTCGCGCATCGTGCCGCACCTGTTGATGGATTGCGGGCCGGGCGAGCTCTTCATCGTGCGCAACGTCGGCAACCTGGTGCCGCCGTACGATGCTTCGCACGGTTATCACGGCAGCGCGGCGGCCATCGAGTTCGCCGTGCTCAGCCTGGGCGTCACCGATATCGTCGTTTGCGGCCATAGCCATTGCGGCGCGATTCAGGCGCTCTACCAGGATTTGCCTGCCGAGGCTCGGCATACGCGCAAGTGGCTCGAGCTGGCGCGCGAGGCGGTGTTGCCGGTTACGGCCAGCGACGACGCACTGCGTCGCGTCGAGCAGCGCTCGGTGGTCCTGCAGCTGGAACGGTTGCTGACCTTTCCCATGGTCCGCAGCCGCGTCGAGGACGCCACACTGTTCCTGCACGGCTGGCACTACATCATCGAGGATGGCCGGGTGCTGGAGCTGGACGCAAAAAGCGGCGCATTCCTGCCGCTCGACGCGGCGCCCTCCAGGCCCGTACCCGACCTGGACGAGAGTGCGGATCTGCTCGGGACGTATCTGTAGCGAGGCGCACACCGACCGGCTGTTCGTCTCCTTCGGTTCGGCCCGGCGCGATTTGTCGCTCCTGCTGCGTGCTGCGCTTCGCTTAGAGCTAGCGGTGCGGCGTGCCCGCGCCGGCAAGCAGCTTCACCAGGGCGGCATGATCGACCGGCTTCAACAGGTGCGCGTCGAATCCCGCCGCGATGGCGCGCTCGCGGTCCTCGGGATGTCCCCAACCGGTAACGGCGACCAGCTTCACCTGCTTGCCCCAGGGCTCGTTTCGCATCCGGCGCGCCACCTCGTAGCCGTTGAGCCCGGGAAGGCCGATGTCGAGGAGGACGACGTCGGGCTCGAAGCGGGCCGCGGCGTCGATCGCCGCCAATCCGTCATAGGCCGTCTCGGTCTTGTTGCCGCTCAGCTCGAGCAGCATCGAAAGACTGATTGCGGCATCGCGATTGTCGTCCACGATCAGGATGCGCCGGCCCGAGACGACGGTTTCGGCTGCCGGGAGGGGCGGTATTTCGGTCATATCCGATGTCTCCTCCAGAACAGCAGCCACGCACGCTATATGCCCGCCGCATTGCAGTGCATGAGCGGACTGGTCTATCCGGAAGCAGGTGTGGGCCGTTGCAGCCGGCGGTCGGAGCAAGTGCCGTCCGATGCCCCTTGCGTTTGCGCGCACCGGTCGATGCGAGCGCGCGTAATACGCCGTTCAGGGACGGTGTCAGCTCATTTGCGACTGGATGTAGTTCTGCAGCCCGACGGTGTCGATCAACCCCAGCTGGGTTTCGAGCCAGTCGATATGATCTTCCTCGCTTTCGAGGATGGCTTCGAGCAACTCGCGGCTGATGTAGTCCTGCACCGACTCGCAATGGGCGATGGCTTCCTGGTACATGGGTCGCGCGCTCTGCTCCAGCGTCAGGTCACAGCGCAGCATCTCGGCCACGTTCTCGCCGATCAGCAGCTTGCCGAGCTCCTGCAGGTTCGGCACGCCGTGACCATCGCCGCGTCGCCGGGGACTGCGGTTGCGTCAAATAATGAGAATCATTACCATCGCGACAAACCCGGTAACGGATCGCGCGTTCTTCGTCGCTGCTTGCACCGTGTGCGCCCCGGCGGCCGCCGCTTCGCCCCAGACCGTGGTGCACCTGCTCGACTACATCGGGGTGGATTACCAGCAGTTCGTGCAGGACGGCAAAGTGCTCGACGCGGCCGAATACAAGGAGCAGCAGGAGTTTTCGCGCCAGGTGGTCGAGCTGCTGAAAAGCTCGCCCGAGGTGCCTGCGCGCGCTGAGCTGCTGAAAGCGGCGGCCGAGCTCGCCGAGCGCATCGATGCCAAGGCCGCGGGTGCCGACATCGCACAGCGCGCCGCGGCATTGCGAGGGCAGGTGATCGCGGCGTACCGGCTCGGTGTAGCGCCCAGACGCGCTCCGGACCTCGATGCGGGCAAGCGCTTGTACGCGGCGCAATGCGTGTCATGCCATGGTGCGCAGGGTCGCGGCGACGGGCCGGCGGGCAAGAATCTGGACCCCACGCCATCCGATTTCCACGACCACGCCCGCATGGCGCAGCGCAGCCTCTACGGCCTCTACAACACCATCACGCTCGGCGTCGCCGGCACCGGCATGACCTCGTATCGCCATCTCGGCGAGGACGAGCGCTGGGCGCTTGCCTTCTACGTCGGCACGCTCGGCGCCGACCCGCAGCGGATCGCGCAGGGAGGCGCCGCCTGGGAGCAAGGCAAGGGCAAGACCGAGATCGGGACGTTGCGCGCGCTGGCGACGCTCACCGATGAAGAAGTCGGGCAGAAGTACGGCGCTGATACGGCCGCTGCGTTCGCCTGGCTCAAGACGAATCCGCAAGCGCTTGCAGCCTTGCAGGAGTCGCCGATCGCCGTTTCGCGCCGGCTGCTCGCAGAAAGCGCCGCGGCGTATCGCGACGGCAAGCCCGAGGAAGCGAACCGCCTCGCGCTCCAGTCCTATCTCGAAGGCTTCGAGCTTGCCGAGGCAGTCTCGATGCGATCGACGGCAAGCTGCGCCAGCAGGTCGAGGCGGAGATGTTCCGCTATCGCGATCTGATGCGCCGTGGCGTTCCGGCCGCGGAGGTCGACGCAGCCGCCGACACCATCGACGGCCTGCTGGCTACCAGCGCCGACAAGCTCGAGGGCGAAGGCCTTTCGCCCACGGCGGCCGCGCTGAGCGCGTTCGTGATCCTGTTGCGCGAGGGACTCGAGGCGCTGCTGGTGGTGGCCGCGATCGTGGCGCTGCTGGTGAAGGCGGGGCGGCGCGATGCGCTGGTGTGGATTCACCTCGGCTGGATCGGCGCCCTGGTCGCGGGCGGCCTCACCTGGTTCGCCGCTTCGGCGCTGATCGAGATCAGCGGCGCGACGCGCGAATTCACCGAAGGCGTGACTGCGCTGCTCGCCGCCGCCATCCTGCTCTACGTCGGCGTCTGGCTGCATGGCAAGCGTCATGCGCATGCGTGGCAGGCGTTCATCGACACGCGCCTGCGCGGAGCGCTCGCGCGCGGCACCTTGTGGGCGCTTGCCGGCGTTTCCTTCCTCGCCGTCTATCGCGAAGCGTTCGAGACGGTGCTGTTCTATCAGGCGCTGTGGCAGCAGGCAGGGCAGGCCGCGCTCGGCTCCATCGTCGTGGGTTTCGCCTGTGCGGTGGTCGTGCTGGCAGCGGTTGCGTGGCTGATCCTGCGCTACGGCGTGCGGCTGCCGCTGGGCACGTTCTTCGCCGTGAGCGCGCTGCTCCTGGCCGCGCTCGCCGTGGTCTTCACCGGCCACGGACTGCGCGCGCTGCAGGAAGCCGGCTCGATCGCGGCCACGCCGTTCGGCGAGATCGATCTTCCTGCCTTGGGCGTTTATGCCACCCGGGAAACGCTCGGCGCGCAGCTGCTGGTGCTTGCGCTCGTCGCTGCGGGATTCTTCGTTCAGGGGCGGCGGCGAGCGCGATGATGCGTGCGCTTCGGGTGGTTTCGCATCGCGGGCTCGGGCTTGCCGCGCTGGCGTTCCCGTCCGTCTCCGGCGCAGCCCGCGCCGTCATCGAGCACAGCGCGGGAGACAGCGCCGAAACCATCTAGCCCATTCAACGCCAGCCAGCCACACGGTCGCGCGCCGACAGCCAGCCATTGCGTTTCCTCCAGCAAGAAAGGAAATACCGATGGCAATCGGAAAATCGCGGGCAGCGGCCGCAGCGGCTTGCCTTGCATTCACGACCGGGGCGGCGGGCCAGGTCAAGCTCGAGCAGCGTCTGCCCGAAGTGACCGTGCGTCCGGCGCCGCTGCCGCAATCGCCCTACGGCCCCGACGAGGGCTACCAGGCTGCGCGCAGCACCACGGCGACCAAGACCGACACGCCGTTGCTCGAAACGCCGCAAGCCGTCACGATCGTGACCCGCGAGCGGATCGAAGACCAGGGCGCGCAGAACCTGCAGGATGCGCTCAACTACGCCGCCGGCGTGCGCTCCGATGCCTACGGGCTCGATTCGCGCAGCGACAACGTCCGCGTGCGCGGCGCCTATCCCGACGAATACCGCGACGGCCTGCGCCGCATGGTCGGCTATTACACGAGCAACACGCGCACCGAACCGTACACGCTCGAGCGCATCGAGGTGCTGCGCGGTCCCTCCGCGATGCTCTACGGGCAAGGCAGCACCGCCGGCATCATCAACATGGTGAGCAAGCGTCCGCTCGTCGAGCCCCTGCGCGAGATCGGCGTGCAGCTCGGCAACTACAATCGCAAGCAGATCCAGGCCGACCTCAGCGGACCGCTCGATGCTGAGGGCCAGTGGCTTTATCGGCTGGTCGCGTTGGGGCGCGACAGCGACACGCAGGTCGATTACGTCGATGACGATCGCAAGGTGGTCGCGCCCTCGCTCACCTGGCGGCCGAGCGCGGCGACCTCGCTCACGCTGCAGGCGCTGTGGCAGGACGACCACTCCGGGTCGACCTCGCAGTTCTTTCCGTTCAAGGGCGTGGTGCTGCCCAACCCGAACGGCCGCATTCCGACACGCCGGTTCGTCGGCGATCCCGACAAGGACCGCTACGATTCCGAGCGCAAGGAGCTCGGGTGGCTGAGCCTGCGCGGGCCGACAATCCGCGCAGCAAACTGCACCAGACGGGCATCTACCTGCAGGACCAGATGCGGATCGGCAACTGGATCGTCGTCGTCGGCTTGCGGCGGGATCGGGCGAAGAACAGCCTCGAAGGCTCGCCCGACGAAGTCGATCGCGCCACCACGCGCCGCGGCGCGCTCATGTACGTGTTCGACAGCGGCGTGGCGCCCTACGTGAGCTACAGCGAATCGTTCACGCCGATCGCCGGCACCAATCTCGCCGGCGAGCGCTGGACGCCAACGCGCGGAAAGCAGCGCGAAGTGGGTTTGAAGTGGGAGCCGCCCGGACGGCGGCTCTCGATCAATCTCGCGCTCTACGAGCTCGACGAGGAGAAGCGCCAGGTGCCGGACCCGAACAATGCGCTCGATCAGGTGCAGGTCGGCCGCACCCGAACCCGAGGGCTCGAGCTCGAGATGGTCGGCCGGGTGCTCCCCGGCCTCGACATCGCCGCGCATTACAACTACATCGATATCGACGAGACGCTCGAGGCCCTGCCCGAGCATCAGGTCGGGGTGTGGGGCACCTACCGTTTCGCACTCGGCGACATGCCGGGGTTCATGGCCGGCGCAGGCGTGCGCTACATGAGCGCGTTCACCGACGGCGCGGCGCCCGAAACGCCGTCGGTCACGCTGTTCGACGCCATGCTGGGCTACGACCGCGGCGCGTGGCGTTACGCCTTG
Organism: Betaproteobacteria bacterium; assembly: GCA_009377585.1. Lineage (NCBI taxonomy): Bacteria > Pseudomonadati > Pseudomonadota > Betaproteobacteria > Betaproteobacteria bacterium. The sequence goes on along the minus strand of WHTS01000059.1, from coordinate 10,720 downwards.
AACGTTCACAACCTCACCGACAAGGTCTACGTCAGCACCTGTCTTGGACGCGGCGACTGCTGGTGGGGCTCGCGCCGCACCGTTATGGCGAGCGCTCGTTACCGGTTCTGATCGGATTCAGGGACCAGGTCTTGATTCTTGCGCTGCCATGCAAGGCTCTGCAGGCGTGCGACCGTCCTTGACGCAAGATTCAAGGCCTGACCGCGTAACCATCTTCGACCTTCGGGATACCTGACCCCGTTCGGAGCAGCCATGCGACAATGCGCTCGGCGAGGTGCTCCGGTTGCAGCTCAACATTTCCATCGTCATGCAGCGCACGCCGCTCGCGAACCGCTGGGCGGCCGAGCGGTGGGAGCCGGTTGCGGTCGCGGTCGAGCCGCAATCTGACAACCACGGGCACGCTTTTTTCTTGCAGGCCGACTCCGATGCCGGGACGCGCTGGTGTTTCACGGGGTTCGCGCTGGAACTGCACCGTTCCGAGGCCGACGGGTATCATCTCAACCTGACGGCTCCGGCGCCCATGGTCTTCATCATGTGGCGCATGCTCGAGCCCGAGTCGATGGAGGCGGGCGGCCCGGCCGCCCGGCCGGAATTGGCGACTGTGAGCTACAACGAAGCCGCCCGGATGCTCGACGGCGGCGAGCAGGTCGACGGATTACCGATGCCGGCTGTGATCCGGGAATGGATGACGCCGTTCGTCGCCGAGCACTACAAGCCCGAGCCCAAGCGCAAGGTCCGTCGCCGCGATCCGTTGCGCGACGAAGCACCGCCCGATCCTGCGCTTCGTCCGTCCACGAATACCGATGAGCCGCAACGCGAATGACGCGCGACGCTGATCAGCCGGCTGCCGCGCCGGCGAAGGACGAACCCTTTCTGCAGCGGTGGTCGCGCCGGAAACTGGCCGCGGCACGCGACGCGGCCCCGGAGGTGGCGGCGCCGGCGATCGAGCAGCCGCCTGCACCCGCAACCGCACAAAGCGGGGATCGCAACGCAGCCGCGCGGCAGCCTGCATCCCCGGAGCCGCCGCCGCCGCTGCCCCCGGTCGAGTCGCTTACGTTCGAATCCGACTTCCGCGCTTTCCTGCAGCCGCACGTGGCCGAGGACCTGAAGCGCCAGGCGCTCAAGAAGCTCCTGCACGATCCGCGCTTCAACGTGATGGACGGGCTCGACGTCTACATCGACGACTATTCGGTGCCGAGTCCGCTCGAGCCTGCCCTCGCGCGCAGCCTTGCGCAGGCCCGCTATATCTTCGAGCCGCCGCCGACGCGCGTGAACGCCCAGGGGCATGTCGAGGACGTTCCTCCGGCCGAGGCGGACGCACCGGGCGAGGGCCATGGCGGAACCGAAGATCGGATCGTCGAAGAGCGCGCGACCGAAGTCCACACCGTCGAAGACCGCACAACCGAAAACCACACTATCGAAGACTGCACGACCGAAGACCACAAGACCGAAGACCACAAGACCGAAGACCACACCACCCCGCCCGCATTCGCGGGCACCCCGCTTCATGAGAGGCGGGGAGATGCTGTCGCGAGGCGGGGAGATGCTGTCGCGGATTTTCCTCGTGCCGAGGAGAGGCGGGATGACTCGGTTCTTCCCCTCCTGACAAGGAGGGGCGGGACGCGCGGCTGCGCGGACGGGGTGGTCGAAAAGCGCCTGGACCAGGCCGCCGCACCCGCGCGCGAGAGCACGCCGCCGGATCAAATGCGCAAAGAAGGAGAAGCACCCCGATGAGCGGCCTGCGCGGCAAGCAGCTGCACATCTGCTCGTGCAACGCCAGCATGCCGCTCGATGCACAAGGGCTCGGCCGGGCGCTCGGGCTTGTGGAGTCGCCCCGGATCGCCACGGCGCTTTGCCAGCGCGAGCTGGCGCAATTCGCCGACGCGGTGAGCGGGGATGCGCTGGTCGCCTGCACGCAGGAGTCGCGGCTGCTCGGCGATTGTGCGGAGGAGCGCGGCCGCACTCAGACCATTCGCTTCGTCAATATCCGCGAAACCGGCGGCTGGTCGCAGCAGGCGAAAGCAGCAACACCGAAGATCGCCGCGCTGCTGGCGGCGGCGGCCTTGCCCGATTCCGATCCGGTTCCCGCCGTCTCGTACAAGTCGGAAGGCCAGCTGCTGATCGTCGGGCCCCTGGATGCGGCGCTGCACTGGGCCGGCGTGCTCGCCGGCCAGCTCGCGGTCGCGGTGCTCGCGACCGGACGCAGCACAGGAACCGAGCTGCCGGCCGAGCGCAACTTTCCGGTTTTTTCGGGCAGGCTCGCGCGCATCGGCGGCTGGCTGGGTGCATTCGAGGTGGAATGGGCGCAGGACAATCCCATCGACCTCGACCTGTGCACGCGCTGCAACGCCTGCATCCACGCCTGCCCCGAGAACGCCATCGACTGGAGCTATCAGGTCGATGCCGCGCGCTGCCGTGCGCACCGGGCTTGCGTCACGGCTTGTGGCGTCGTCGGCGCCATCGATTTCGAGCGCCGCGAGCCGAAACGCATGGAGCGTTTCGACCTGGTGCTCGATCTGCAGCGCGTGCCGCACTTGCGCATGCATCAGCCGCCGCAGGGGTATCTGAGCCCTGGCGCCGACCCGGTCGCGCAGGCGCAAGCCGTCGCCCGGCTCGCCACGCTGACGGGCGAGTTCGAGAAACCCAGGTACTTCGCTTACAACGCCTCGATCTGCGCGCACAGCCGCGCGAAGAAGACCGGTTGCTCGCGCTGCATCGATGTGTGCTCGACCGAGGCGATTCGCGCCGACGGCGACCACGTCCGGGTCGAACCGCACCTGTGCATGGGCTGCGGCGCGTGTGCGACCGTGTGCCCGTCGGGTGCCATGACATACGCCTATCCGTCGGTCCCCGATACGGCGCGGCGCATGCGCACGATGCTCCAGACCTATGCCGCTGCCGGCGGCCGCGATGCATGCCTGCTGCTGCACGCGGAAGCGGGACGCCCTGTGCTCTCGCGCCTCGCGCGGCGCCATCGCGGCCTGCCCGCGCGCTGTTTACCGCTGGAAGTGCAGCACGTCGCTTCAACCGGGCTCGACACGTGGCTCGTCGCGGCGGCGTACGGCGCGAGCCAGGTGGCTGTCCTGCTCGCCGGTGACGAGGCCCCGGCGTATCGCGAGGCGCTCGCTGCGCAAATGGAAATCGCCGAAACCATCGTCCAGGGGCTGGGTTACGACGGACCGCACTTCCGCTTGTTCGAGGCAGGCGATGCGGCGGCGCTCGATCGCGAGCTGTGGGATTGGCCGGCTGGACGCTGCGTCCAGACGCCTGCCACGTTTGCCGCCGGCAGCGACAAGCGCACCAGCGTCTTCATGGCGATCGAGCATCTCGCGAAACAGGCACTGCATGCGCGGGAAGAGATCCCCTTGCCGGCCGGCTCCCCGTTCGGCACGATCGAAGTCGATCGAGACGCCTGCACGCTGTGCCTCGCCTGCGTCGGCAGTTGCCCGACGAGCGCCCTGCTGGACAACCCGGCGAAGCCGCAGCTCTCCTTCATCGAGCGCAATTGCGTGCAATGCGGGCTGTGCGCCGCGACCTGCCCCGAGAACGCGATCGCGTTCTCGCCGCGGCTTGCGCTCGGCGCGGAATCCAAGTCCGCCCGCGTCCTGCACGAGACGGCGATCTTCAACTGCATCGCGTGCGGCAAGGCGCTGGGCACCGAAAAGATGATCGGCACGATGCTGGCGAGGCTCGCCAGCCACTCCATGTTCGCCGAACCGGGTGCGCTGGAGCGGCTCAAGATGTGCGCCGACTGCCGGGTCATCGACATGATGAAGCAAAAGGGCGGTGTGGACATTCGCGATGTCTGAGATCGCGCATATTTCCGGCAACCAGCAAGCCTTACTCGATCCGCTCCTGCCGGAGGATCAGACCCGCGCCGACTTCTACGCATTGCTGGCGCGCCTCTACGCCGATGGACCGGATCGGGGACTGCTGCAGGCGATCGCGGCGGCAGCGCCGCTCGGTCCCCCGATGTTCCTGGACAGGGTCGACAGCAAGGCGTTCGGGCTCGGTAATACGTGGGACAACCTACGCGCCGCGAGCAGCGTGATGGATTCCGAAGCAGCGCAGCAGGAATACATCGATCTTTTCATCGGTGTCGGCAAGTCCGAAGTCAATCTGCACGGCTCGCACTGGCTCACCGGATTCATGATGGAGAAGCCGTTGGCGGAATTGCGCAAGGCGCTCGCCCTGCTCGGGCTGCAGCGCGCAGCGCATGCCACCATGTTGGAAGACCACCTCTCGGCACTGTGCGAAACGATGCGCCTGCTGATCGCGGGAGACCCTGGCCGCGCACCGGCGGACGCCGGGGAGCAGCATCGGTTCTTCGGCGCCTACATCGAGCCCTGGTTCGAACGCTGCACGGGAGCGATATGTGCGCATACCGGGGCAAATTATTATCGCCCTGTCGCGGAATTCACGGAATCCTTCATGGTGCTCGAACGGGAATCGTTCGCCATCGACTGACGAGCAAAGCACCGCACTGAGGTGCGCATACACATGGGACGGAGGTGAATGTGGGCGATACAAAATCTGGAACGAGCTCGATTCCCGGCAAGCCCGCGCATGCCGCCGCCAAACCGGATGAGAAGCGGCGCCGCTTCCTGCTTTCGCTCGGTGCCGGCGGTGCCGGTGCGGCGGCTGCCGGGGTGGCTGCCGCGGCTGGCACCGTGGCTCCCGCCGAGACCGCGCCGAAAAGCAAGTCATCGGGCTATCGCGAAACCCAGCACGTGCGCGACTACTATCGCAGCGCCAGGACCTGAGGAGGCGAGCCATGCTGACCAGGAAGAACGCGGGTGCGGCCGGCGCGAGTCCTCGGCTGCGCCGCCTGAACGCGGCGAAAGTGCCAACCATGGACCGGCGAACGTTTCTCAAGCGCTCGGGCCTGGTTGCAGGCGCCGGTGCGTTCGCAAGCCAGCTGCCCTACGGCACCATGCAGACGGCCCCGGTCGCCAACGCCGCCGAGGCCGTACAGCGCGAGGTGCACCGCACCGTCTGCACCCATTGTTCGGTCGGTTGCTCGATCGACGCGGTGGTCGAGAACGGGGTCTGGGTGCGGCACGAGCCGGTTTTCGATTCGCCGCTGAACCTCGGCGCCCATTGCGTGAAGGGCGCCTCCGTGCGCGAGCACGGCCATGGCGAGTTCCGCCTGAAGTCGCCGATGAAGCTGGTCGACGGCAAGTATCAGAAGATCAGCTGGGACCAGGCGATCAACGAGGTCGGTGACAAGATCCTCGCGCTGAAGAAGGAAGCCGGCCCCGATTCCATCTACTGGGTGGGCAGCTCCAAGCACAGCAACGAGCAGGCGTATCTGATGCGCAAGTTCGTGTCGCTGTTCGGCAGCAACAACTGCGACCACCAGGCGCGCATCTGCCACTCCACCACCGTCTCCGGCGTGGCCAACACCTGGGGCTACGGTGCGATGACCAACTCGTACAACGACATGGGCAACACCAAGTGCGCGTTGTACATCGGCTCCAATGCCGCCGAGGCACACCCAGTCTCGATGCTGCACATGCTGCACGCGAAGGAAACCGGCGCCAAGATGATCGTGGTCGACCCGCGTTTCACGCGCACCGCGGCCCACGCCGACGAGTACGTGCGCATCCGCTCCGGCACCGACATTCCGTTCCTGTTCGGCGTGCTCTATCACATCTTCAACAACGGCTGGGAAGACAAGCAGTACATCAACGACCGCGTGTACGGGATGGACAAGGTGCGCGAGGACGTGATGGCGAAGTGGACGCCGGACAAGGTCACCGAGGTGTGCGGCGTGCCCGAGGCACAGGTGTTCATGGTGGCCGAAATGATGGCCAAGAACCGCCCCTCGACCCTGGTCTGGTGCATGGGCCAGACGCAGCACACCATCGGCAATGCGATGGTGCGCGCCTCCTGCATCGTGCAGCTCGCGCTCGGCAACATCGGCGTCTCCGGTGGGGGCGCCAACATCTTCCGCGGCCACGACAACGTGCAGGGCGCCACCGACGTGGGGCCGAATCCGGATTCGCTGCCCGGTTACTACGGCGTTTCGGCCGGCTCGTGGAAGCACTATGCCGCGGTCTGGAACGTGCCCTACGAATGGATGCAGCAGCAATTCTCCCCGGGCATGATGGAGAAGCCGGGGCTGACGGTTTCGCGCTGGATCGACGGGGTGCTGGAGAACAACGAGCACATCGACCAGCCTTCCAACCTGCGCGCAATCGTGTTCTGGGGCCATGCGCCCAACAGCCAGACGCGCGGCAAGGAAATGGTCGAGGCGATGAAGAAGCTCGACATGATCGTCGTCATCGATCCGTATCCCTCGGCAACCGCGGCCATGGCCGCCATGGTGCGCAAGGAAGGCGTCTACCTGCTGCCGGCATGCACCCAATTCGAGACCTCGGGCTCGGTGACCGCATCCAACCGCTCGCTGCAGTGGCGCGAGCGCGTGATCCGGCCGCTGTTCGAATCGCAGACCGATCAGGCGCTGATGGCCGCGTTTGCGAGGAAGCTCGGCTTCGGCGAACAGATGCTCAAGAACTACGACATGGTGAAGCCCGACGGCGACGCGAAGATGGAAGAGCCGTCGCCGGAATCGATCCTGAAGGAGCTCAACCGCGCCAACTGGACGATCGGCTACACCGGGCAGTCGCCCGAGCGCCTCAAGCTGCACATGAAGAACCAGCACACGTTCGACGTGAAGACCCTGCGTGCGAACGGCGGCCCCTGCGACGGCGATTACTACGGTCTGCCGTGGCCGTGCTACGGCACGCCGGAGCTGAAGCACCCGGGCTCGCCCAACCTCTACGACCATTCGAGATCGCTCATGGACGGCGGCGGCTGCTTCCGCGCCAACTTCGGCGTCGAGCGCGACGGCGTCAACCTGCTCGCCGAAGACGGGTCGTATCCGAAGGACAGCGAGCTCACCACCGGCTATCCGGAGTTCGACCACGTGCTGCTGAAGAAGCTGGGTTGGTGGGAGGATCTCACGGCAGGCGAGAAAAAGGCGGCCGAGGGCAAGAACTGGAAGACCGATCTCTCCGGCGGCATCCAGCGCGTGGCGATGAAGCACGGCTGTCATCCGTTCGGCAACGCGAAGGCGCGCGCGCTGGTGTGGAATTTCCCCGATGCGATACCGCAGCATCGCGAGCCGCTGTACTCGCCGCGTCCCGACCTGATCGAGAAGTATCCGACCCACGACGACAAGAAGGTGTTCTGGCGCCTGCCGACGCTGTACAAGTCGGTGCAGGAGAAGAACAAGAACATCTCGCAGCAGTTTCCGCTCGTGCTCACCAGCGGCCGGCTGGTGGAGTACGAAGGCGGAGGCGAGGAGACGCGCTCCAATCCGTGGCTCGCCGAACTGCAGCAGGAATGCTTCGTCGAGATCAATCCGAAGGATGCGAACGATCGCGGCGTGCGCCACGACGAGTACGTCTGGGTGAAAACGCCGACCGGCGCGCAGTTGAAGGTGAAGGCGCAGGTGACCGAGCGGGTGGGCGCCGGCACCAGCTTCATGCCATTCCACTTCTCGGGCTGGTGGATGGGCAAGGACATGCTCGCCTACTATCCCGAGGGGGCGCACCCGATCGTGCGCGGCGAGGCCGTGAACACTGCCACCACCTACGGCTACGACTCGGTGACGATGATGCAGGAGACCAAGACGACGTTGTGCCAGATCGAGAAGATGAGTGCCTGATGCGAGTGTCAGCCTAGACCCAGGGGGCGTACACCATTTTCCTTGCGGAAGATCGTGTGCATCCCGATTCCGGAGAACGCCATGGCCCGAATGAAATTCATCTGCGATGCGGAGCGGTGCATCGAATGCAACAGCTGCGTCACCGCCTGCAAACAGGAGCACGACATCCCCTGGGGGGTGAACCGGCGTCGCGTGGTCACGTTGAACGACGGCGTTCCGGGCGAGCGCTCGATCTCGGCGGCGTGCATGCATTGCTCCGATGCGCCCTGCATGGCCGTGTGCCCGGTCGACTGCTTCTATAAGACGGACGATGGGGTGGTGCTGCACGACAAGGACTTGTGCATCGGCTGCGGTTACTGCTTCTACGCCTGTCCGTTCGGCGCGCCGCAGTTTCCGCAGGACGGCGCCTTCGGCCTGCGTGGCAAGATGGACAAGTGCACCTTCTGCGCGGGCGGGCCGGAGCCGGACGGTTCGCAGGCCGAGTTCGAGAAGTACGGGCGCAATCGTCTGGCCGAAGGCAAGCTCCCGGCCTGCGCCGAGATGTGCTCCACCAAGGCTCTGCTCGGCGGCGACGGCGACGTGCTGGCGGACATCTTCCGGACCCGCGCGATGGCCCGCGGCAAGGGCTCGGAAGTCTGGGGCTGGGCCACCGCCTACGGCCGTCCGGAAACCAAGCCGGGCTCGTCCGGGCCGCAAGAGAAACCCGCGCCGAAGGCGCCGGCAAACGCGAGCGGAGGCAACTCATGATGCCCCGGGCGCTCGTTTCGCTGCTGCTCGCCGCTGCCGGCATCGCTGCGTTCGGCCTGGCCGGATGCGGCGAGCGCGAGCAGACCGCCCACTACGAGGAGGGCCGCTATCGCGGCAAGCCGGACACGCCGCCGTACCAGGCCGCGCCGTTCAACGGCGACGTACAGAAGTACAACGCGGCGATGCGGGAGCGCGCGCAGAACCAGAACGAGTACAACCGGATCAAGTAACGGGAAGCTGCGGAGGCCTTTATGCGAGACAGCTCGATCCTGCCCGCGTGCGCGATGCTCGCTGCGCTGCTCTGCCTTTCAGGAGCCGCCGTTGCACAGTCGCCCGCAGTGAATCCCGAGGATGCCGAGCGTGCGCGCGCGCAGCAGGAGCGCCAGGCAACGCAACCGGGAAATAACGCGCCGGTGTGGCGCGACGTGCGCTACGGCGAACCGAAGGTGAGTCAGGTCCGCGGCCGCGAGACCAACGTGCTGATCCAGTCCGAAGGGCAGACCTGGCGCGCGGCCCGGGTGCCGATGGCCACCACCGGCGGGTTTGCGTTCTCGCTAGCGCTGCTGGGTATCCTCGGCTTCTATATGTGGCGTGGACCGATTCAGCTGACCGAGCCGCCGACGGGCCGCCGGATCGAGCGCTTCACCCGCGTGCAGCGGATCGTGCACTGGACGGTTGCGATCGTCTTCACCACCCTGGGCATCACCGGGCTCATCATCACCTTCGGCAAGAACGTGCTGCTGCCCGTGTTCGGCTACACGGTGTTTTCCGTGGTCGCGATGGCGGCGAAGATCCTGCACAACTTCGTCGGCCCGGTGTTCGTCGTGGTGCTGCCCATCATGATCGTGATGTTCCTGAAGAGCAACCTGTTCAAGTCCTACGACTGGCCCTGGCTCAAGCGCTTCGGCGGCATGATGGACCGCACGGGCCGCTCCGAGGTGCCCTCGGGCAAGGCCAACGCCGGGCAGAAGATTCTGTTCTGGCTGATGGTCGTGGCGATCGGCATCACCGCCGCGGTCACCGGCTTGATTCTCGACTTCCCGAATTTCGACCAGACGCGCCAGACGATGCAAATCGCCAACGGCATCCACATGGTCGCCGGTCTCGGCGGCATCATTCTGCTCGCCTTTCACATCTATCTGGGCACTGTAGGCATGCGGGGTGCTTACGACGCGATGCGCCATGGCTATGTGGACGAGTCGTGGGCAAGACAGCATCACCGCATCTGGTACGACGACGTGATGAGCGGCAAGGCATCGCACGGCGGAAAGCGCGTGAAGGTGATCGAGCCGGGAAGCGGTGCCGCTTGATCGATCGACGAAAAGGAGCCGCCATGCATCCTGTCCGTATGACGATCGCAGCTGGCGCGTTGCTGGCGTGTTGCGGCAGCGTCGTGGCCAAGCTGCCGCCGCCGACGCCGGAAGAGGAGGCCAAGGCCGCGCAGGCCCTGGAGAAGAAGAAGGCGGCCGCCGCGGAAGCCCAAGAGGGGACCAAGCGTGCGCAGGACCGTGTCGCCGAGCGCTACATCGCCAGGATGGCGGCCAAGGGAATCACCGTGCACCCCACGCCGGTCGATGGTCCGACCACCGCGGCGGTGACCACCGCGCCCGGCAAGACGCCGGCGGAATCGGATACCGGCCAAGCGCCCGAGCGAAAGGGCACCGGCAAGGGCGGGAAGTCTGCCGGCGAGGATGCGATCCACTCCGATGCCGGCAAGGATTCGAACAAGAAGTAGCCGCACAACGGATCGAACGCGCATTGCCAATCGCGATCGTCGCGATAGCGACGGGGTATGTGCGCTCGTCGCGAATTCAATCGGTCGCACTCGTCGACCTGACCCCCTTCCCGCCTTGATTGCAGCAGTCGTTTGATAAGCTTCGGGCTGAAGAGCAAATACAAATGCCCGATGCAACGCTTCTGATCACGCTGCTCGCACTGCCGTTCGTCGGCAGTGTCGTGGCGGCGCTGCTGCCGGTGAACGCCCGCAATGCGGAAGCATGGCTTGCCGGCAGCATCGCGCTGGCGGCGCTGTTCGTGGTGTCCGCCTGCTTCCAATCGATCTCGGTCGGAACCGTCCTTCAAAGCCGCCACGCCTGGCTGCCGCAGTTCGGGCTCGATTTTCGGCTGCGCATGGACGGGTTCGCGTGGTTGTTCGCGTTCCTCGTCACCGGCATCGGTTTTCTGGTAGTGCTGTATGCGCGCTACTACATGTCGCCGCGCGATCCCGTGCCGCGCTTCTTCTCCTTCCTGCTCGCGTTCATGGGCTCGATGCTCGGCGTGGTGCTGTCGGGGAATCTC
>WHTS01000058.1:21016-36331 GCA_009377585.1 Betaproteobacteria bacterium | reverse complement strand
TCTAGCGCGTTGCCGCCGGCGGCGTTGACGTGTTGTCCGGGCTCGAGCAGGCGGCCGTCGAACACCGGTGTATCCGAGCGCGTCATGACGTTGACGACGTCCGCGCCGGCGAGCGCTTCGGCTTCCGAACGAACGGGCCGCACCGTGACGCCGAGCTTGCTGCTCATGGTTTCGCAGAAGCCCGCTTGCCGCTCCCGGTTGCGCCCGAACGCACGCACCTCGGTCAGGCGGCGAACGCAGGCAACGCCTTCGAGCTGCGTTTGCGCATGGCGTCCGGTACCGAAGCACGCGACCACCGAGGCGGATTTGCGCGCCAGGACATCGGTGGCAACCGCCGTGGCAGCGCCGGTACGCATGCGTCCAAGCCAGTCGGCCTCGATCAGCGCCTCCTGGTTGCCGTGCTGATGGTTGATCAGGTGCAGATAGAAGGTGCGTGCCTCGGGCTTGAGGTAGTACGCCTTGAAGCCGATGAGATTCAGCTCCGGCGCCGCAGCCTGCAGGACGTGCAGATGACCGCCGGGCTGCAGCGTGCGCCGCCGAGGGATGTCGAACGCCTTGCCCTGCGCGCGGTCGCGAAAGGCGCGTTCGACGCACCCGACGACGTCCGCCATGCGCAGGACCCGCCGGACCTCGTCTTCCTTGATGTAGCGAACCATGGTGTCGGCCCTGGGAGATCGAAAGAGCCGGCACTGTAGCTTCGGTCCGAGCCGGAGCGCAAGGCGCGCGTTGCCGGCGAAAAAAAACGCAACCCGAAGGTTGCGTTGGAGGTCCACTTGCGTGGAGGAGGATAGGAGGTTGCATACAACGTGGGCAGAAGCTTAACGCCCTGGCCTTGTGCGCGAGGCGCGGAATAGAGGCAGCGTCTGCGCGCTATTCGTTGGCCGCACGCGGCTCGGCGGCAGACGCCGCGGCCTCGGCTACGAGCCGCACGCGGGCGCGTGCAAGCGCCAGCCCGGCAAGCGCACAGCAGGCTCCACCGAGCAAGAGCGTGTGCGCCGCGCCTATGCGGTCCGCAACCGCCCCGGCAACCAGGCCGCCCAGGGGGGCGACCCCGAGAAAGGCCGCGGTGTAGAGGCTCATGATGCGTCCACGCATCCGATCTTCGACACTCGCTTGCAGAATCATGTTGACCGACACGGTGACCGCGAGGATGCCGAAGCCGGTGACCGCCATCAGGGCGAGCGACAGTGCATACCAGCGCGTGATGGCAAACGCGACCAAGGCGCAGCCGGCACAGAGCGCGGCGCCGGCGATCAACCGCGAAAGCCCTTCGACGCCGCCGCGGGTGGACAGATAGAGCGTGCCCACGAGGGCGCCGAAACCCGCGGCGGCAAGCAGGAAGCCGAGCGTTTCCGGCCCGCCCTGGAAAGCCTGGGCGACGAACGCCGGCATCAGCGGCTGATACGGTGTCGCCATGAAGGCCACCGTGGCAAGCACGATCAGCAGCGCGCGTATCGGTCGCGAGCGCCAGGCGTAGAGCGCGCCCTCACGCAACTCGGTCCACATCGGATGCGGCTGCGCAACCGGTCGATGCGGCTTGCGCCGAATGGCGGCGAGCGTGGCGAGCACGATCAGGAACGAAGCCGCATTCAGCAGAAAGCAGCTCGCCTCGCTGAAGACCGCGATCATGACGCCGGCGACCGAGGGTCCCACCAGGCGGCCCGCGCTGCCGATCAACGAAGTGACCGCGACCGCGTTGGGAAGATCCGCGCGATCGTCGAGCAGGTCCGGCAGATAGGCGTGGCGCACCGGCAGCTCGACCGCGATCGTCATGCCGAGAAAGGCCGTCAGGGCGATCATGTGCCACGGTTCGATCACGCCGAGGTAGGCGAGTGTTGCCATCGCGACCGCCTGGAGCAGCTCCAGGCTCTGGACCCATACGAACGCCCGGTGCCGGTCGACCCGGTCGGCGAGCGCGCCTGCGATCGGTCCCAGCAGCAGCACCGGGATCTGCGCGGCGAACACGGTGACGCCGAGCAGCAAGGCCGATCCGGTCATGCGGTAGATGAGCCAGTGCACCGCGATGAGCTGGATCCAGTAGCCCAGGATGCCGGCGCCCTGGCCGAGCACGAACAGCCGGAAATCGCGGTGGCGCAGCGCGCGGAACGGGTGATTCATGCGCGCTCCAAGTGGTTTGCCTCGGCTGCAAAGTTCGCCTCGGCGGCAGGGCTTGCCTCGGCGGCGAAAGGCGCGATTGTCTGTCCGACCGTACGTAGGTTCGCGGTACAATGCCGCCGCTTTGCTGTGCGCGGACCTTTACGGCAGCGAAATCCCGCCGCCGGTGCAGCTCGCGGTTTGCTCCGGACGCACGCCATTCTAACGAGGATCGATGAAGCGCTTTCCATCCGCGCTGTTGCTTGCCTCGCCGCTTGCGCCCCTGTCGCACCGGGCAAGCCGAAGGTTTTCCTGTTCGCCATCGATCTCGGCCGATCCGCCCGACGCGGGCCGTGATCGCGCCACGACGCCCCCTTGCCCGCGGAGGATCCAAATGACCCACGCATTTTTGCATCGACTCGGCGGCAGCATGCTTGTGCTGAGCTTGATCGTCGGCTGCGCCAGTGAACCGCCGCGCCTGAGCGCAGGCGAGCGGCAGGCGATTCTCGATGCGCCCGATCGCACCGAGGCCGACCGCGCCAACGATGGCCGGCGCAAGGCGCCGCAACTGCTCGCGTTCATCGATGCGCGCCCCGGCATGCGCGTGCTCGATCTGGGCGCTGGTGGGGGCTACACCACCGAGCTGCTCGCGCGCAGCGTCGGTCCGAATGGCCACGTTTACGCGCAGAACACCGAATACTTCGTCAAGAACCTCCTCAGGGGCCGGTTCGATGCGCGCCTGAAGAGCCCCGCGATGCGCAACGTGACCCATCACGTCGCCGAGTTCGATGATCCGGTGCCGAAAGACGTTCGACCCGCGTCCATCGACCTGGTCACGTTCATGTTCACCTACCACGACACCGGCTGGACCGGAGCCGACCGGGCGCGCATGAACAAGGCCGTGTTCGACGCGCTAAAGCGTGGCGGGCACTACGTCGTTGCGGACCACTCCGGCCGTCCGGGCACCGGGATCAGCGAATCCAAGTCCTTGCATCGGGTGGAGGAAGCACTCGTGCGCAAGGAGGTGGAAGCCGCCGGCTTCAAGCTGATCGACGCAGCCGGGTTCCTGCGCAATCCCGAGGATCCGCGCGACCGGATCGTGTTCAAGCCGGCGCAGCCGAACGACGAGTTCGTGCTCAAGTTCGTCAAACCTTGATTGCCTATATTTTCTTGGATGCTCTCAACAACGTCATTCCCGTGAAAACGGGAATCCAGCGGCGTGACTGAAATTCGCTGGGCTCCCGACACTAGATGATCCTCTACGCCGCCACGATCTTCGTCAGCGCCTTTCTGCTGTTCCTGGTCCAGCCGGTCATCGCCAAGCAGATTCTGCCGTGGTTCGGCGGCTCGGCCGCGGTGTGGACGACCTGCCTGGTGTTCTTCCAGTTCCTGTTGTTGTTCGGATATGCCTACTCGGACTGGACCACGCGCCACCTGCGGCCGCGCTCGCAGGTGCGGCTGCACGCCGCGCTGTTGCTGCTGAGCCTCGTCTCGCTGCCGATCATCCCGGACGTGGTGTGGAAGCCCGCAGGCGACGAGGATCCCGTGACCCAGATCCTCGGTCTGCTCGCCGTGACGATCGGGCTGCCGTACTTCCTGCTCTCCACCACAGGCCCTTTGGTACAGGCATGGTTCGCGCGGAGCTTCCCGACCGGCACCGTCTACCGTCTGTTCGCGTTGTCGAATTTCGCGTCGCTGGCTGCGCTGGTGGCCTATCCGCCGTTGATCGAGCCCTGGACCCCGACCCGCACGCAGTCGCTGGTGTGGAGCGCCGGCTACGTCGTCTTCGTTGCGCTATGCGCGTTCGCAGGTTTTTTCAGTCTGCGCTCGGCGGTGCACGCGGACACCACGCCTGGCGTTCAGGCCGCGGAGCCTTCAGCGCCGCCACCCGCGGTGCGAGACTACGCCATCTGGCTGCTGTTGTCGGCCATGGGCTCGTACATGCTGCTGGCGGTGACGAATCACATCACCCAGAACGTCGCCTCGGTGCCGTTTCTCTGGATCTTGCCGCTCATCCTGTACCTGCTCACGTTCATTCTGTGCTTCGAAGGCCGCGGCTGGTATCAACGCCGGTTCTTTCTCGGGCCGCTCGCCGTCATTCTGGTCGCGATGGCGTGGGGACTCAACGCGGGCGGCAACATCATGGAGGTGACCGACGCCGTGCCGCTGTATTGTGCGGGGCTGTTCGCGTGCTGCATGTTCTATCACGGCGAGCTGGCAGGCCTTAAGCCAGCGCCTCGCTACCTCACGCGCTTCTACCTCATGGTTTCGCTCGGCGGTGCGCTCGGTGGTTTGTTCGTCGGCGTCATAGCGCCGCTCGTGTTCGTTACGTACTACGAGTTCGGCATCGCCCTCGTTGTTACGGGGCTGCTCGCGGTGCACCTGTTGTGGCCGTTGCCGAGATGGATTCCCGCGACTGCGCTCGGCGTGAGCATCGTGTGCGGCTACTACGTCCACGAGTACATCGACGAGCTCACGCGCGGCACCAGCCTCATGATGCGCAATTTTTACGGCACCTTGCGTGTTCAGGACGTCGGTGCGCCCGACGATCCGAACGCCGTGCGCCGCCTCATGCATGGCGTCATCATGCACGGCGAGCAGTATCAGGAGCCGAACCTGCGCCGGCAGCCGACCAGCTACTACGGTCCGGAGTCGGGCATCGGGCTGGCGATCAGACACTATCGCAACAGGCCCTTGCGCCTGGGGGTGATCGGATTGGGCACGGGCACCCTGGCCGCCTGGGGCAAGCCGGGCGATGTCTTCAAATTCTACGAGCTCGATCCGCAGGTGCTTGCCGTCGCGAAATCCGAGTTCACTTATCTGCGCGACAGCCGGGCGACGATCGAAACCGCGCTGGGCGATGCGCGCCTGACCCTGGAACGCGAGCCGCCGCAGCGCTTCGACATCCTGGTGATCGACGCGTTCTCCAGCGACTCGATCCCGGTGCATCTCATCACGCGCGAAGCCCTGGCCGTATACCGGAAGCATATGCAGCCCGACGGCATCATCGCCTTTCACGTCACCAACCGCTATCTCGATCTGCCGCCGGTGGTGAAGATGGTCGCAGACGCCAACGGCATCCCGTCGGTGCTGGTCGAGCACGATCCGGACGAGAGCGACGAACGCTACTCGCGCACCGACTGGACGCTGGTGACGCGCGACCGGAGCTTTCTGCAAAGCAGCGCGCTCGTGCGGGCGCGGACCGAGGTCGAGGTGCCGCCGCGGCTCTCGCTCTGGACCGATGATTTCAACAACCTGCTGCGTATCCTCAAGTAGCGCCGATTCGCCGCGCTCGTTCCTTACCCAGATTGGCGCCCCCTCGTGACCGCTCGAGTGGGATACGAGGCGTATAGTACGCGTCCCGATGGCGGCAAACCCGAGAAAGTGATGAGCAAAGCGACCAGCAGCGCCAAGTTGACGACCCAAAGCCTGGCCAAGACGGCGACCGGCATTCCGGGGTTGGACGAGATTACCGGCGGTGGTCTGCCGCGTGGAAGGCCGACGCTCGTCTGCGGCAGCGCCGGGTGCGGCAAGACGCTGCTGGCGATGGAGTTCCTGGTGCGCGGCGCCACGCAGTACGGTGAGCCGGGCGTATTCATGGCCTTCGAGGAAAACGCCGAGGAATTGACGCAGAACGTCCGCTCCCTCGGCTTCGACCTGGAGGAGCTAGGCAAGAAGAACAAGCTCCTCATCGACTTCGTGCGCATCGAGCGCAGCGAGATCGAGGAAACGGGCGACTACGACCTCGAAGGGCTGTTCGTCCGCCTGGGCCACGCCATCGACAGCATCGGGGCGAAGCGGGTCGTTCTGGACACCATCGAGACACTGTTCAGCGGCCTCTCCAATGCCGGCGTCTTGCGGGCCGAGCTTCGCCGCCTCTTCCGCTGGCTCAAGGACAAGGGCGTTACCGCCGTCGTCACCGGCGAGCGCGGCGAAGGGCAGCTGACCCGCCACGGCCTGGAAGAGTACATTTCCGACTGCGTGATCCTGCTCGATCATCGGGTGATCGACCAGGTCTCTACCCGGCGCCTGCGCGTCGTCAAATACCGGGGTACCACGCACGGCACCAACGAGTACCCGTTTCTCATCGACGAGGACGGCATCAGCGTCCTGCCGATCACCTCGCTGCGCCTGCAGCACGCGGTTTCGGACGAGCGGATTTCCAGCGGCATCCCGCGGCTGGATACGATGCTGGGCGGCCACGGGTACTACCGGGGCAGCACCGTTCTCGTTTCGGGCACGGCGGGCAGCGGCAAGAGCAGCCTGGCGGCGCATTTCGCCCACGCCGCCTGCGAGCGGGGGGAGCGCTGCCTGTACTTCGCGTTCGAGGAATCGCCGGGGCAGATCATTCGCAACATGCGCTCGATCGGCCTGGACCTGGAGCCCTGGGTCAAGAAGGGCTTGCTGCACTTCCATGCCATGCGCTCCACGCTCTACGGGCTCGAGATGCACTTGGCGACGTTCCACAAATTGATCAAGGAATTAAGCCCGCAGGTGGTCATCCTCGATCCCATCGGCAGCCTGATCCAGGCGGGCAGCCGCAAGGATGCGACCGCCATGCTGACCCGTCTGATCGACTTCCTGAAAGTGGAAGGGATCACAGCCTTCGTGACCCATCTGACCTCCGGCGGCGAAGCCCTGGAGAGCACGGATGTGGAAATTTCCTCGATCGTCGACACCTGGCTCTTGCTGCGAGACATCGAGCTCGGCGGCGAGCGCAACCGGGCCATGTACATTCTCAAGTCACGCGGGATGGCTCACTCCAACCAGATCCGCGAGTTTCTGTTGACCGACAAGGGCATCGATCTGCTGGACGTCTACCTGGGGCCGGAAGGCGTCCTCATCGGGTCGATGCGGCAGGCCCAGGCAGCCCGTGAGAAAGCGGCCGCCGTGGCGCGGCAGCAGGAAGTCGAAGCCAAGCTGCGCGAGCGGGAGCGCAAGCGCGAAGCGCTGGAAGCCCATATCGCGGCGCTGCGCAAGGAGTTCGAAACGGAAGGCGAGGAGGCAAAACGGCTCGCCGTCGACGAGCAGGCCAGGCAGAATATGCTCACTGAGGATCAGGCAGCGATGGGCCGCAGCCGCCAGGCCGACAGCGGGTCGGCAGCGGCCGGGACGTCAGCCCGCGCACGCAAATCGCCACGGGGTCGCAGATGAAAAAGCCAGTCAGGCCCGCAGCCGATGAAGCGCAAACGGCCGCAGATTCGGGGGTATGGGAATTGCGCCTGTATGTCGCCGGGAAGACGCCAAGATCCGTCGCCGCCTTCGCCAACGTCAAGAAGATCTGCGAGGAGCACTTGCCGGGCCGGTACAGCATCGAGGTGGTCGACCTTCTGGAGCAGCCGCAACTGGCGGCGGGGCACCAGATCGTGGCGATTCCCACGTTGGTGCGGAAGCTGCCGGAGCCGCTGCGCAAGATCGTCGGCGACCTGTCGAACACCGAACGCACCTTGGTCGGGCTGCAGCTGCGGCCTGCACGGTTACGTGACTGAGACGGACATGCAATGAAAACAACGAAGCCGCCCACCACCAAGGCCTTCGAAAAGTTGCTGGCCGGATCGGCGGCGGAGGAGCAATACGTCTTGCGCCTGTACGTTACCGGGATGACGCAGCGCTCTACCGAGGCCATCGCCGCAATCAAAGCCCTCTGCGAGGACCGCTTGCAAGGCCGCTACGACCTGGAAGTGATCGACCTCTACGAGCATCCGGCGCTGGCCAAGCAAGAGCAAATCGTCGCGGCGCCGACGTTGGTCAAGAAACTGCCCGCGCCCCTCAGAAAGCTGATCGGCAATCTGGCCGACAAGGAGCGCGTGCTGACGGGACTGGACCTGCTCCGCAAGACCTGACAAACGCTCGCATTGCTCATGAAGGTCGACAAGCTGCAAGCCGAGAACGCCGAGCTGCGCTTACGACTGGAGGAGGCGGAGGAAACGATCCGCGCCATCCAGAGCGGCGCGGTCGATGCGTTCGTGGTCGAGGAAGCGGGGGAGCACCGGGTCTACACGCTGGAGGGCGTCGACCGCCCCTATCGCCTGTTCGTCGAGCAGATGCAGCAAGGCGCGGCAACGATGCATGCGGACGGCACCATCGTGTATTGCAACCGCCAGCTGGCGGACCTGCTCGATCATCCGCCGGAGAAGATGCTCGGCGCGACGTTTAGCGACTTCGTCGCGGCCGAAGATCGCGTCATGTACGAGAACGTGCTGGCGCAGGCGCAGACGGAAGCAGGGCGCGGAGAAGTGCGCTTGCGGCGCGCCGATGGAGGCCTCGTGTCCGTCTACCTGACTTTCAGCGCATTGCCGAAGGACGGGGGCGCGGCGATCGGGTTGCTGGTGACCGATCTGACCACGCAGAGGCGCCACGAGCAACTCACCGCTGCACACCATGCGCTGCAAGAGAGCGAGGAGCGTTTCCGGCTCATGGCCGACGCCGTACCCGTATTGATCTGGGTGAGCGACGTCACGAAAGGCTGCACCTGGTTCAATAAGTCCTGGAGGATTTTCAGCGGGCGCCCGCTGGAGGAGCTTCTGGGCAACGGGTGGGCGCAGGATGTGCATCCCGACGATCGCGACCGCTGCTTGAACATTTACGCGACACGTTTCGATGCCCGCCAGCCGTTTTCGATGGAGTACCGCCTCAAGCGCCATGACGGCGAGTATCGATGGGTGCTGGACGACGGGATCCCTCGCTTCGAGGCCGACGGCACGTTCGCAGGCTACATCGGGTCGTGCGTGGATCTCACCGAGCGCAAGCGGGCCGAAGAAGCGCTGCGTGAGAGCGAAGAACGCTTTCGCATGCTGGCCGACAACATGGCTCAGCTCGCCTGGACCTGCGACCAGCTCGGCGACGTCACCTGGTACAACCAGCGCTGGCTCGACTATAC
Source organism: Betaproteobacteria bacterium (assembly GCA_009377585.1). NCBI lineage: Bacteria > Pseudomonadati > Pseudomonadota > Betaproteobacteria > Betaproteobacteria bacterium. Next base: position 27,357 of record WHTS01000058.1, on the reverse strand, counting down.
CGGTTTGTCCTTCGAGGAAATGCGTGACTGGGGCTGGAAGAAAGTGCATCACCCCGATCATGTCGATCGGGTCGTGGCGAGCGTGACGCGTTCTCGCGAACTGGGCGAGGTCTGGGAAGACACCTTCCCGTTGCGCGGCAAGGACGGGCAGTACCAGTGGTTCCTCTCCCGTGCGGTCCCGATTCGCAACGAACGCGGCGAGATCGTGCGCTGGTTCGGCACCAACACAAACGTCACTGAGCGAATCCGGATGGAGGAGGCGCTCAAAGAGGGAGATCGGCGCAAAGACGAGTTCCTCGCAGTGCTGGCGCATGAGCTGCGCAATCCGCTCGCGCCGATTCGCAACGCCTTGCACATCCTGCGAATGACCGCCCAGCATGACCCGGCGGCCGAGCGCGTCGGCGAAATGATGGACCGGCAGGTCAATCACATGGTGCGCCTGGTGGATGACCTGATGGAAGTCTCGCGCATCACTCGCGGCAGTATCGAGCTGCGCACGGAACCGGTCGAGATGGCCGCGATCATCCGCAGCGCCGTAGAGACGAGCCGGCCTTTGATCGACGCGGCTGGCCACGTCCTGACCCTAGCGATACCCCCCGAGCCGCTCGTCGTGCAGGGCGATCCGATTCGTCTGGCGCAAGTGCTCGCCAACCTCCTGAACAACGCCGTCAAGTACACTGAAGCCGGCGGGCGGATCTGGCTTTCCGCCCGGCGCGAAGCTGACGCGGTGGCGATTTCGGTCCGAGACACCGGCATGGGCATTGCGTCCGACATGCTTCCACGCGTATTCGAGTTGTTCACGCAGGTCGAGCACCGGGCGAACCGCGCCCAGGGCGGACTCGGCATCGGCCTCGCGCTCGTCAAGAGTCTGGTCGAAATGCACGGCGGCCGTGTCGCTGTGCACAGCGACGGCGTCGGGCGGGGCTGCGAGTTCGTCGTTCGCTTGCCGCTGACGGCGGCCCGGCTCCCCACCGGCGCGCCGGGTAAAGAGGCGCGCTTATCGGATACTGCGCTGCGCCGAGTCCTCGTGGTGGATGACAACCAAGACGCAGCCGACAGCCTCGGCCTGCTGCTCAAGTTGATCGGAGCCGATGTTCAGATTGTCTACAACGGCGTCGAGGCTCTGGAAGCATTCGCGGCCTACAAGCCGACCGTCGTAATACTGGATATCGGCATGCCGGGCATGGACGGACACGAAGTGGCCCGGCGGATTCGGCGTGAACCGCACTCCAAGGACGTGACGCTCATCGCGCTGACGGGATGGGGACAAGAGGAGGACCGCAACTGTTCCAAAGGCGCCGGCTTCGATGCCCACCTCGTCAAGCCGGTGGACCTGCACGTCCTGACAGAACTGCTGGCATCGTGGAGTGCTCGGTCCAGCACGCTGGCATAAGACATCTGACATGATGCCCTTACGTTCCGCGCCGGGTCTGGCCAGCGAATCGAGCGTCGAGTAAAGTGACAGCAGGTTGGCAGTTCGTGTACTACGGGAACACGGAGGTTGCACCATGTCTCGGTATCCGAATGCGACTTGCCTGTATTTGCTTCTCGTCTTCGCAGCTTGCGCTGCAGTGCAGGCACGGGCGGCGGAGAGCACTTACCCCAATCGCCCGATCCGCTTCATCTGTCCCTATCCCCCGGGTGGCTCGACCGACCCGACGTCGCGTCTGTTCGGCGCCTGGTTGAGCGACAAGCTCGGTCAAACCGTGGTGGTCGACAACCGTCCCGGCGCGGGCGCCACGATCGGCCACGGGCTCGCCGCGCACGCGACCCCCGACGGTTACACCCTGCTGCTCGGCACTTCCGGCGGGCTCGTGGTCGGGCCCGCCTACGGCACCAAGGTGAGCTACGATCCGGTCAAGGATTTCACGCCGATCGGGCTGGTGGTCGACGCGCCGTTCGTGCTCATCGTTCATCCCAGCGTGCAGGCGAAAACGGTCAAGGAGCTGATCGACCTCGCCAAGGCGCAACCGGGCAAGATCCTGTTCGGCTCGCCCGGCGCTGGAACACCGAACCACCTGGGCATGGAGTTGCTGAAGGCAATGGCCGGCGCGGAATTCGTCCACGTCGCTTACAAGGGCGGCGGTCCCGCCCTGGTTGATCTCCTCAGCGGACGCATTCACGCGCTGTTCGGCAGCCTGCCTTATACGAATCCCGCAATCCGCTCGGGCAAGGCCAAGGCCATCGCGGTGGGGCACCCCACGCGCGTGCGGCTCGTGCCCGATCTGCCGGCCATCGCGGAAGTGCTGCCCGGATTCAACAACACCACCTGGTACGGCATCCTGGCGCCGGCGGGTATGCCGCGGCCTATCGTCGACAAGCTCAATGCCGAGATCCGCAAGGCGGTCGCGGATCCGACTTTCCGCGAGCGGCTGGAGACGATGGGGCTCGATCCGATCTCGAGCACGCCGGAAGCGTTGCACGAGCGTATTCGCAGTGAGCTGGCGCGCTGGACCAAGGTGATCAAGGATGCGGGCATCGGCTTGAAGCAGTGACGGCCGTCACCTGGGCTTGTCGGGAACGAACATGACCAGGACATTGGCTGCGACGATCAGCGCGGCAAGGAAGTAGAAGGTTGCGGCGAGATCGTAGGCATCGGCGATCAGGCCGCCCGCCCAGGGCGATATGGCCGAGCCCATCGCCTGCACGCCGAACATCATGCCGACAACCGAGCCGCCGAGGGCCGCCGGTGCGGCTTCCAGCGACCAGGCCTGGATCACGGGGCGCGTCGCGTACATGAAAAACCCGAGCAGCGCGATCAGGGCGATCACCCAGGGCGAGCGGCCCGCCAAGGCCATGAGCACGATGACCAGCGCCGTCATCGACAGCGCCGCGCTCATCACGCGCTTGCGGCTCAGCCGGTCGGAGGCATAGCCGGCAAGGGGCGCGGACGCAAACGCAACCGCCTGCAGCAGGAACAGCGCGAAGCCCACACCCGTGGGCGAGTAACCCATGTTGTGGGCGAGATAGAGCGGCAGGAAGGTCAGCAACGCCGACTGCGCGGCGGTGCGAAAGAACGAGCTCGCCGCGATCAGCATGAGGGTGCGGTCGCCGAACAGCGGCCTGACCTCGGCGAGGTAACCCGCGAGTGTCCAGCGTTGTGCGCCCGGCTTGCGACCGCTGCCGGCGTCGAGATTCATCGTGCCGAGATAGGCGAGGATCGCGATCGCCATGACCACGCCCGGTAGCAGGTTCACGACGACGACCGTGCGCCACGAATAGACAGCCAGCAGCGCGCCGACCAGCAGCGGCGCGAGCGCCTCGCCGAGATTTCCGCCCATGCCGTGAAACGAAAGCGCAAGCCCCTTGCGCGCCGGGAAGCGCTGCCCGAGGGTCGATATCGCGGCCGGGTGCCAGAGGTTGTTGCCGACGCCGATCAGCACCATGCATGCGAGCAGCATCCAGTAGCTGGACGTGAAGGCCATCAGGAAGTACGGCACACCGATCCAGAACAGCGAGAGCGCCATCAGCCGTCCCTTGTAGCCGACGGCATCGACCAGGATCCCGCCCGGGATGTTGGTCACCGCGCCGACGGCGTATTGCGCCGACATGATGAGCCCGATCTCGGTGTACGAGAGGCCCAGCTCCTTGCCGATGATCGGCAGCAGCAGATAGAACGTGGCTGGATACCAGTGGGTGAGGCCGTGTCCGAGCGAGATGAGCCAGACTTCGCGGAAATTGCCGGGCGCGGCAGCGACCGGGGCGGTTGCGGCTGACGTAGTCACGATGTGAGGTCCGAGGACGGGTGCCCTGGCATCATATCAAAGCAGGCGAATCCTCATGCGTCGAATAGCGGGCGGAAAATGCGCGGCAAAGGTGCCGCTATATAATCGTTGCGGTTTGCGCCGTTCGCGCGAGCCGCCATCATAGGACCGCAACCCCCGCATGATCCGCGACCAGGAAACGCTCAGTATCTTGCTCGATACCGTGCGCCGCTTCGTGCGCGAACGCTGCGTGCCGGCCGAGGCGATCGCCGCGGACACCGATCGCATCCCGGACGAGGTCGTCGCCGAGATGCGGCGCATGGGGCTGTTCGGCTTCGCCATCCCCGACGAGTACGGCGGCATGGGCCTCACGCTCGAAGAAGAGGTGCTGGTCAATTTCGAGCTCTCGCGCTGCTCGCCCGTGTTTCGTTCGATCGCGGGCACCAACAACGGCATCGGCTCGATGGGCATTGCGATCGACGGCACCGAGGTGCAGAAGCGCAAATACCTGCCGCGGCTCGCCTCGGGCGAGATCATCGGTGCCTTCGCCCTGACCGAGCCGGGCTCGGGGTCGGATGCCGGGGCGCTTAGCACCAGCGCACGCCGCGAGGGCGACCACTACATCCTCAACGGCACCAAGCGCTTCATCACCAATGCGCCCGAAGCCGGCATCTTCACCGTCATGGCGCGTACCGATCCGAGCACCCGGGATGCATCCGGCGTATCGGCCTTCATCGTCGAAGCCGGCACGCCCGGTCTATCGCTCGGTCCCATCGACCGCAAGATGGGACAGCGCGGTGGCCACACTTGCGACGTGATCTTCGCAGACGCATGGGTTCCCGCCGCCAACATCATCGGCGGCCAGGAAAACATGGGCTTCAAGACCGCGATGAAAGTGCTCGACAAGGCGCGGCTCAACATCGCGGCCGTGTGCGTCGGCGTGGCCGAACGCATGCTCGAGCTTGCACTCGGCTACGCGATCGAGCGGCGCCAGTTCGGCCGTCCGGTCGCCGAATTCCAGCTGGTGCAGGCGATGCTTGCGGATTGCCGCACCGAGATCTTCGCGGCCCGGTCGATGACGCTGGAGGCGGCGCGCAAGCACGACGCCGGCGAGCGCATTGCCCTGGAAGCCTCGTGCTGCAAGTACTTCGCCTCCGAGATGTGCGGGCGGGTGGCCGATCGCGCCGTGCAGATCCACGGCGGCGCGGGCTACATGGCCGACTACGGCATCGAGCGCTTCTATCGCGACGTGCGCCTGTTCCGCATCTACGAAGGCACCAGCCAGATCCAGCAGCTGGTCATCGCGCGCCACATGATCAAGGCCGCCGGGGAGTATTGAAGGTTGAGAAAGTGGCTGATGAGCCGTTTTCCGCAATAAGCTCCCCTCTCCCTCCGGGAGAGGGGCCGGGGGTGAGGGAAGTCGAGAGCACGACGCATACATTTCCCTCACCCTCGATCCCTCTCCCGAAGGGAGAGGGAAGACAAGCGTACCCATTGGTGCAACATGCAAGGGGTTGGGGTGAGGGGAACTCGCTAGCTGCGGCGTGTCATGTCAGAGGAGAAAGCGCGATGAGGAAGCAGGCAGCAATCGCCGCATTCGGTTTCGCGGCCATCGTCGGCTGCGCCGGCGCGGCTGCGCAGAGCGCTTATCCAACCAAACCGATCCGGATCATCGTGGCGTACACGCCGGCCGGAACCACCGACATCCTCGCGCGCGCGATCGGGCAGAAGTTCACCGCGGCGTGGTCGCAGCCGGTGATCGTCGACAATCGGCCGGGGGCCAACGGCACCATCGGTACCGAAATCGCGGCCAAGGCGCCGGCCGACGGCTATACGCTGCTCATGGCGACGGCGGCAACCCATGCCATCAATCCGACGCTGTATCCCAAGCTGCAATACGACGCGGTCAAGGACTTCGCACCGGTGAGCCGGGTGGCGACGGTGCCCAACATCCTGGTGGTGAGCAACGCGCTTCCGGTGAAGAACGTGAAGGAGCTGATCGCCTACGCCAAGGCCAATCCGGGAAAGCTCGCGCACGGCTCGCCCGGCATCGGCAGCACCGGCCACCTGTCGGCGGAGCTCTTCAAGAGCATGACCGGGATTCGCATGACGCATGTCGCGTACAAGGGCAGCGCACCGACCTTGCAGGACCTCATGAGCGGTCAAATCCAGGTGGTGATCGACAATATCCCGCCCTATCTGCCGCAAGTGAAGGCGGGCAAGATCCGCGCGCTCGCGGTCACGCCGGCCAAGCGCTCGCCCGCGGCGCCCGAGCTGCCGACCATAGACGAAGCAGGGGTCAAGGGTTACGAGGCCTCCACCTGGTTCGCCTTGTTCGCGCCCGCCGGTACGCCCGCAGCGGTGGTGGCCAAGCTTTCGGCCGAAACGCGGCGCATCCTCGACCTGCCCGACATGCGCGAGCGGCTGCTCGGCCTGGGCGCGCAACCGGCCGGCAGCACGCCCGAAGAATTGGCGCGCTTCGTTAAGGCCGAGGTCGCGAAATGGGCGAAGGTCATCCGCGACGCCAACGTGACGCTCAATTGACCGCCGACGGCTGTGACGGTCATCCCCGGCAAGGCCTATAACGAGATCCGCGTCGGCGACACGTTCTCCGATCAGATCACGCTCACCGAGACG